>NZ_CP084578.1:1206888-1508610 GCF_020410885.1 Sulfurimonas sp. SWIR-19
CGAAACGGTTTGGTTGTGTTTACCGGTCCAAGCGGGAGCGGGAAGTCTATACTTATGGAGTCTATACTTTCCTCACTCGGGGGTGCTTCGTGTGATGCTTCTGTTTGTGAAGCCAGTGTGACCTGGATGATTAATGAAGATGAATGTGGTATTGAAAATGATGATATTAATGTATTTAAGCATATTAAAAAAGAAAAATCACGCTACTTTATAAATAATCAAAGTCTTTCTCGCAAGTCTATCAGTCGGGTTGCATCTCAGTATCTTCGTCATTTGAGTTTAAAAGATTTCAGTGATTTTGAAAATGAAAATCTGCTTGATATTTTGGACAAAAGGGCAGGGGGCAAGTCTCAAAAGGTTGTGAAACTAAAAGAGGCGTACAAAAAAAGTTTTTTAGCTTATCAAAAGGTTAAAAAAGAGTTACATGTAATAGCCGAAGAAGAGAAAAAGATAGTCGAGCTAAAAGAGTTTGCCGCTTATGAGATAAAAAAAATACAAGACATAAACCCTGTAATCGGTGAAGATGAAGAGCTTTTACAAATAAAAAAAGAGCTTTCAAAAAAAGAAAAAGTTTTAGGCAGTATAGAGTCAGCGGGAGAAATTTTCAATTATGAGCATTTGGTTTCATCTGCTTTGGAAGCCTTGGACGAATCAAGCAGTTTTTTTGATGATGCCATGAATGAACTTCGAAGTATTTTGGAAAATGCGCAGGAGCGTTTTAGCGCGCTTGATGATGTGGATGTTGAAGAGGTACTTGACCGTATAGAAGCGCTAAGCGGACTCAAACGCAGATATGGAAGCATAGAAGAAGCCTTGGAGTATAAAAAACAAAAAGAACTAGAACTTGAAAAATATGAAAACATAGAAGTGGCAAAAAACGACTTACATGTAAAGGTTGAAAAACTCTCAGCAGAGGTCAAAACACTTGCCGATGAATTGAGCGCTCTTCGGGCTAAGGTTCTGCCTCATTTTGTTAAAGATTTAAACGGCTACTTAAACAGTTTGTATTTAAGAGATGCAAAAATCCACATGAGCAGAGTCGATTATGATTTATACGGGCAGGACAAATTAGAGATTGAGCTTAATGAAACAGAGCTTTCTAAAATAAGTACAGGTGAGTTTAACCGTCTGCGTTTAGCGGTCTTAGCTTTAAAATCGGAGTTTATGAACGCCAACGGCGGGGTATTAATGCTTGATGAAATTGATGCAAACCTGAGCGGGGAAGAGTCTATGAGTGTGGCAAAAGTTTTAAAACAACTCTCAAAACATTTTCAGATATTTGTCATTTCTCATCAACCGCAGCTTACTTCTATGGGTAATCAGCACTTTTTGGTCTATAAAGATGGTAAAATATCAAAAACAAAAGAGCTGAGCATGGACGAACGTGTCGATGAAATAGCCAGAATCATTAGCGGTGAAACTGTTTCAAGTGAAGCCAAAAAGTTTGCAAAAGAGCTGTTGGAGGCAAGTAAATGTGTTTCGTAATTTCCATTGTCGGGTTGTTTTTAGCCTACAATTTTTATAATGCCGGCAATATGCTTCTGGCAGGCGGTTCTGTTTTAGTATCTGCGTTTTTTATATTTTTAATGATACGCAATATACTACATGTAAAGAAAATAAGAGAAGAAAAAAATGATAATTGATACCCATATACATTTGGATGATGAACGATATAATGAAGATTTAGATGCCGTACTTGAACGTGCAAGAGAGGGCGGAGTAAAGCGTTTTATTATTCCCGGAGCAGATGTAAGCACTTTGGAAAAAGCCATAGTCATTGCGGAGCGTTATGCAGATGTCTATTTTGCTATCGGGGTGCACCCTTATGATATAGAGAGCTTTGACATAACATATTTTGAAAAGTATGTCGGGCATGAAAAGTGTGTGGCTATCGGTGAATGCGGGTTGGATTACTTTCGCCTTGAAGGAAGTGATGCAGAAAAAGCACAGGAAAAAGAGGCACAGGCAAAGGTTTTTGCAGCGCAGATAGAGTTTGCCAAAAAACACAAAAAGCCACTCATAGTGCATATCCGCAACGCTTCGCATGATGCAAAAATGCTGCTGTTGGAGCATAATGCAGGGGAAGTTGGCGGTGTGCTGCACTGTTTTAATGCCGATGATGAGCTTTTAAGTTTGGCAGATGAAAATTTTTACTTTGGCATAGGCGGGGTATTGACTTTTAAAAATGCCAAAAAACTTGTCAATATTTTACCCCGTATACCAAAAGAGAAGCTCCTTATAGAAACGGACGGGCCGTATTTGACGCCTACACCGCACAGAGGAGAGAGAAACGAACCGCTATATACAACATTTGTAGCGCAGAAAATGTCAGAAATCTTAGAGATTTCAAGAGAAGAAATAGAAAAACTGAGCACAGAAAATGCCCTGAAACTCTTTCATATTTCTTAATATCATTATGGTCACAACTTTTTTTAATAGAATTTTGGCTAAAATAGCATAAATTAAAATTAAAAAGTTGTCTATGATTAAATATATATTAACCCTGTGTTTCCCGTTTCTTCTTTTGGCGAATTTGACGTATGAATCAAACTATAACAAAGAACTGGCATTGTTGGACTCATTTGATATAGAGCCGTCATTTCTCTATGACCCTGTAATGAATAAAATGAAAGCCAAAACATTGTCAAAAGACAAACATTTTTTCAAGGCGATGGAAGATGCCTATCTGTTTATTCCTGCCATTAAAAGTACACTCTCAAAATACAATGTCCCACAGGAGTTTCTCTATCTTGCTATGGCTGAATCAAATTTTCACACAAAAGCATACTCCAATAAAAGAGCAGCCGGACTGTGGCAGTTTATGCCCGCAACAGGCAAACTTTTTCATCTGAAAATTGACGAGTATGTAGATGAGAGACGCGATTTGATCAAATCAACTGAAGCGGCGGCAAAATACCTCTCAGCACTGCATAAGCGGTTTGGAAAGTGGTATTTGGCTGCCATTGCCTATAACTGTGGTGGCGGTGCGTTAAGCAAGGCAATCAGAAAGGCAAAAACAGACAAACTTTCTGTTTTACTCAATCCGAAAAAACACTATATTCCGAGAGAGAGCCGCTACTATATCCGCAAAATCGTTGCCCTTGCGCTGATAGGCAGTGACGAACAGTATATGCTGCATAGCGAGTATGAGTACCTTTTAAATCGTGCCAATGCCTATTCGATTGCAACTGTGAAACTGCCTCGCGGAGAATCATTGGCACGACTCTCAAAACTTATTCATATCCCTTTAAAAGATTTGAAAAAGCTCAACAGACATTTAAAATATGATTTTGTCCCGCCGTATGCGGATGGATACGATGTCTATATACCGTATATAAAACTCGCAGAATACAAACAAAAGTATTTTCAGGAACCCATACAGAATATTTACAAGATACATGTAGTCAGACGGGGAGAAAATCTTTCCCGTATTGGCAAAAAATACGGTGTTTCGTACAAGGTGATTAAAGATTTCAACAAACTGCGCACAAACCGTTTGCGAATCAAACAAAAGCTTGTCATTCCTATAGCCAAAAACACAAAACACAAAAAATTTAAAAGTACGCATTACTATATGGTCAAAAAAGGTGATTCTCTAGGCTCTATCGCAAGAGCCCATAAAATCAGCATTAAAAACATACGGGCACAAAACAACATCAAAGGATCTTTGATCCGAGTCGGCGAAAGGTTGAAACTGTATGAATAAAATACTTTTTTTATCGCTACTTGGTATTACTTTGTTTATAGGTGGATGCAGCACAAGAGGACCGAGCAGTTACATACAGCATAAATACTCAAGCCCTGCATATAGTCAGAAAAAATATTCACATCCGACGATGCGTCCTTATGTGGTACATGGAAAACGGTACTACCCAACTGTCGTGAGTGTCGGAGACAGGTTCCGAGGCAATGCAAGCTGGTACGGACCAAATTTTCACGGAAAGTTTACATCTAATGGTGAAAGATACAATATGTGGGATATGACAGCTGCGCATAAAACACTGCCGATGAATACCATCGTAAGAGTGACCAACAGAAGAAACGGAAAAAGTACGGTGGTTCGCATCAATGACAGAGGGCCTTTTGTCTCAACAAGGATCATAGACCTCTCAAAAGCGGCAGCCTCAAAAATCGACATGATAGGTACGGGAACTGCTCCTGTAACACTTGAAGTGCTTGGTTTTGCAGGAAAAGGCAAAAACAAGATACCAAACAAAAAACAGTTGAAAAAATCACCTAAGAGCGTGGAATTAAGCAGTTTTGCATTGCAGATTGCCTCTTTTTCAAACATAAACGGTGCAATAAAAACACAGGAAAAGTATAACAATACAGACGGATATACAACGGTCATCAAAGATATGCAGACACCAAACGGCAGAATGTTCAAAGTCTGGCTCAAAGGCTTTAAAAGTGAACAAGAAGCAAGAGACTACAAGGCAAACGGCATATTCAAAGGTGCATTTATAGTGAGAGAGGATTAAAAATGATTACAAAAACAAGAACAACCAAAGAGACAGATATAACCGTAGCACTCGATATCAACGGTACAGGCAAAAGTAATATAAATACAGGTGTAGGCTTTTTAGACCATATGCTTGAGAGTTTTTCCAAACACTCTCTCATTGATTTGGACGTTACATGTAAAGGGGATACGCATATAGATGACCATCACAGTGTTGAGGATGTGGGCATTGTTTTGGGCTCTTTGCTTGCCCAGGCTCTTTACCCTGTAAAGAATATGGAGCGTTTCGGGAGTGCAAACATTGTGATGGATGAGGCCTGTGTCTCCTGTGATTTGGATCTGAGCAATCGTCCTTTTTTGGTCTATGAACTCAGTGTCAGCGGAAAAGTAGGGCAGTTTGACACAGAACTTGTTGAAGAGTTTTTTCGTGCCTTTGCCTTAAATGCAAGAATAAGCATACACATTATAGAGTGCCGCGGGAAAAACAAACATCACATTATAGAAGCGGCATTTAAGGCGGTCGCTGTTGCGCTCAGACGGGCAACAGCAAAAAATGAAAGAGTCGGCATACCAAGCACAAAAGATTTTTTATGATTAAACTGATAGTATTGGATGTTGACGGTTGTTTAACTGATGGTAAACTTATCTACTCAGCCCAAGGGTATGAGAGTAAAAATTTTAATGTCAAAGACGGTTTGGGTATCACGACCTGGATAAAAACAGGAAATCAGGTTGCCATTATAACAGGAAGAAATTCTTCTATCGTTGAAAAAAGAGCCAAAGAACTGGGAGTGCAGCATTTGTACCAGGGTATACGGGACAAAGAGAGTATTTTAAGAAAAATCATTGCTGAGCTTGGCCTGGAGTTTTATGAGGTTGGCGTAATCGGCGATGACTTGAATGACTATAATATGCTGCGTCTTGCCGGAAGAAGTTTTACCCCGAGTGACGGGCATGATACAATTAAAGAACTTGTCAACACAACACTCTCAAAAAGTGGCGGCAATGGTGCAGTAAGAGAGATGATAGATATTTTAGTGCAAGAAAATGATCAAAAAGAAGCATTTTTATCTGTCTGGGTGTAAGGAGTAAAAGATCAATATCAATATATTTTTAACCTTTGTCATTACTCTCTTGCTGGTAATATTTTTTATGTTTAAACCTATGGATGTAAAAATGCATCATTTTACAGATGTGCCACTCTTTGAATTGAGTGATTTTACGATGTATGAACTTGATACTCACGGGTTGACGACAATTTTACTCGGAAGTACGGGAACAAGATACGCTCAGAGATATGAGATAAAAGATATGGACTATACCGACAATTCGAAAAAATATATTGCAAATATGGTCTCTGATCTGGGTGTATATAAAAATGAAATCGTCAAGCTAAGCGGTCATGTTGTTTATGTGCGAGAAGACGGACTGACATTTAAAAGTCAAGAAGCACTTTACAACAAAAAAACGGCAGATGTAGTCAGTGATACAAAATACACCGCCTACCTGAATGACAATGTAGTCATCGGCGATTATATAAAATACAATAACATTACAAAAAAGATTTATTCTAAAAATGTTATTGCCACATATCAACTAAAAGAGGAAAAATAGATGAAATATCTACTTGTACTAACACTTTTTTTGCAGACTCTACTCTTTTCACAAGAGCTTAAAATCAAAGCAGATGAGTTCAGAGGTGACCAGAAAAAAGGTATTTCAGTCTTTACCGGACATGTCAGAATTAAAAAAGTCAATGATGAACTTAATGCCTCCGAGGTTACGGTATATACAGACAAAAACAACAAGCCCACAAAATTTGTAGCGGTCGGAAATGCTTCTTTTGTGATAAGAACAGTTGAGGGAGCAAACTACAGAGGTGTTGCACAAAAAGTCGTTTACCTGCCTTTAAAAAAAGAGTATCACTTTTTTGGAAATGTACATCTGCAACAACTCAACGAGAAAAAAGAGATTTTCGGAGATGCAGTTATTTTGCAGGCGATAAGCGGGAAAGCCTATGCCAAAGGTGTTGCAAAAGAGCCTGTCATTATGATATTTGATATAAAAGACGAAAAGGAAAAAAAATGATAGACATTGTTGAGGCAAAGTTTATAACATCGGCTCCGAATGTCAATGCGGCTCCAGAATCAAAAGAGCAGAACGAAGTAGTTTTTATGGCACGCTCAAATGTTGGAAAAAGTTCACTGCTCAACGCTTTGACAAATCACAAGGGATTGGCTAAAGTCTCTTCCACACCGGGAAAAACAAAGCTTATAAATTATTTTGATGTCACCTTTTTAGATAGAGAAACTTCCAATAAAGTTGTAGCAAAATTTGTAGACTTACCTGGTTTTGGCTATGCAAAAGTGGCTAAATCCATGAAAAGTGACTGGGAAAAGAACCTGACAGACTATATAGCCAACAGAGAAGAGATAAAGATTTTTATACACCTTATAGACTCCAGACACCCCCACCTGGAAATAGATACTGCAGTAAGTGATTTTCTTTTTAGAACTGCCAGAGAAAACCAGTATATTATTCAGATTTTTACAAAAATTGACAAGTTAAATCAAAAAGAGCAAAGTGCACTTCGAAAAGAGTTTCCAAATGCTTTAATGGTTTCAAGCGCAAAAAAAAGAGGAATCAACAAAATCGTTCAAGTCATTTATGAAATACTGCAAGAGAAGACAGATGAAGATTGACTACACCAAGGCGAAACTCTCAGATATTGAAAAAATGAGAGAGCTTGTACAGCCTGAAGTGCAAAGCGGTATCATTTTAGAAAGAAGCGAGGATGAAATCGCAACAAATATCCGTTCGTATACTTTGGCTTTTGTAGCTGATGAACTTGTCGGTTTTGCGGCACTCCATATCCACACAAGATATCTTGGCGAAATACGCTCTTTGGTTGTAAAAGAGGGATTTCGGGGACAGAAAATAGGAGAAAACCTGGTTGAGTGGGCTGTTGATGAGGGCAGAACACTCGGTCTTCAAAAAGTACTGAGTCTCACCTACAAGCAGTCTTTTTTTGAAAGACTGGGATTTGTGGAAATTCCAAAAGAGTCCCTTCCCGAACATAAAATTTGGGCCGATTGTATTAAATGTAAACACTTTCCGATATGCAACGAAGTATCTCTCATCAAAAACCTGTAATCTCACTCTTTTATATAGTGCTTTTTGTACTGTATGACAGCCTTGGTACAATTTATCCGTTTCTACCGCCAATGCTAACACTTTTGTATGTACTTTTTGCCCGTGCACTTGACAATGATGATACACTCTCTGTTTTTGTTATTGTGCTGTGCCTTGTTGTTTTTGAAGCCAACTACGGATATATGCTTTTGAGTGCAGTTGTCTATTTTTATTTATTGTATAAATTTATTATGCCTCAAATCACCAAAAATTCCAACTGTTTGGTTTGTATTCGAGCGCTGACAGCCATTCTTGTCTATCTTGGTTATTTTCTTTTTCTGACACTGTTGTCAAATATTTTTTTATTGCCACAGCCAAATATAAATTACTATATAATTTACTATATAGTAATTGAATTCTTTTTAATAGGTCTCTTATGAAAATAAAATTTATTATTTTTGTCTTTGTATCAATCTGGCTGGCACTTATAGTGCGCGTTTTCTATCTGGCCGTTGAATCAAACAGCTACTACAGCAGACTCTCTATGCAAAACACCATCAAATATGAGCAGATAGCACCTGTAAGAGGTGAGATAGTAGACAGATACAATCGACCTGTAGCCATTAACAAGCTTGGATTTAAAATTCAAATTGCACCTCATTTGCTCTTGAAAAAACATAAAAATGAATTTAATGAAACACTCTCTTTTTTACTCAAAGCACTGCCTGATTTAGACAAAGAAAAAATTATTAAAAACTACAGAAAAAAAGACTCCTACTATAACCACAATTTTATAGATGTTGTCCATTTCATACCCTATGAAAAAATGATGCCGGTGTATTCTATGCTGAACCTGCAAAAAAACATTAAAGTTCTTCCTGCACCCAAAAGATACTATCCGTATAAAAATATTGCGGCACACATGATAGGCTATGTTTCTCGTGCAAACCAGAAAGATATTGACAAAGACCCTCTGCTTGATCTCATAGGCTACACCGGAAAAACCGGCCTTGAAAAATACTATAATTCTTACCTGCAGGGTACACCGGGAGTAAAAAAGATAAAAGTCAATGCCAATAATCAGGAAGTGGAAGAGTTAAGTTATAAAAGTCCTGATGAGGAGAAAAAACTCAAACTCACGCTTGATATGGAGTTGCAAAAGTACATAACAAAGCTTTTTAAAGGCAAGGTCGGTGCTGTAATTGTTATGAATGTTGACGGTTCCATTTTAGCTGCGGGCAGTTACCCAAATTATGACTTAAATATTTTTGTTTCCGGCATGTCCTATAAAATGTATGATGAACTCTCATCAAGCCTTGACCACCCTTTTACAAATAAAATGACACACGGTTTGTATCCGCCAGGCTCGACCATTAAACCTCTTTTAGGGCTTTTGTATATCACTACAGACTTGAATGAGCACTGGAGTGTTGACTGCCGTTCAAACCTAAAGTTGGGCGGAAGAACTTTTAGATGCTGGAAGAAAAAAGGGCACAGGCATACCAACATCACAAAAGCCATACGGGAGAGTTGTGATGATTTTTTCTATAAAGGAAGTCTGGTACTGGGCAATAAAAAAATGAGTGCCGGTTTAAGACGCTATGGTTTTGGTAAAAAAACAGGTATAGATTTACCCAATGAGTTTATAGGTGTGGTTCCGTCCCGTGAATGGAAGCTTCGAAAATATCATAAAATATGGAATATAGGGGAAACGGCAAATATGGCAATCGGGCAGGGTGATTTTCTTGTAACGCCTATACAGATTGCCAGAGAAACAGCACTGATGGCAACCGGAAAACTGCCTACTCCGCATTTTGTCTCTTTGATTGGAGATGAAGAGTATAAAAGCCGCTACAAAAATGTACTGAACAAAGTGGAATTGAAAAAACTTCCTGTTATTCAAAAAGCGATGTATCAGGTATGTAATTCTCCTCACGGAACGGCCACGAATTATTTGCACGTAAAAGTAAAAATAGCAGGAAAAACAGGGACAGCGCAGGTTATAGGCATAAAACAGGATATTTTAAAAAGAAAGAAAGAGCATGAACTCTCTTACTATAAAAGATCACATGCCTGGTTTACAAGCTATGGACCGTATAAACATCCACAGTATATTGTAACCGTTATGGTAGAGCATGGTGGGCACGGCGGGCATGCAGCAGGTTCTATTGTTTCTGATATATATAACAGGCTTTTAGAGCTTGGGTATATCAAGAAAAAATAAAACTTTTATGCAAAAGAATTTTGAATAAACAGTGCTAAAATTATAAGTAAAAAGATACCGCCGGCTTTATTATAAAGCTTATTCGCCAAAACAAACAAAAGCGCTATGGAGGCCGCAGCAAGAATAAGCATGTCAAATTTTGTAGCTGCCAGATTTACACTCAACGGATTCAAGAGTGCTGCACCGCCCAAAACCATAGAAAAATTGGCTACATTTGAACCTATGATATTTCCGATGCTCATCTCTGCATTGCCTTTTTTTACGGCGACAAGAGAGACGACAAGCTCTGGCAAAGAAGTACCCAAAGAGATTAAAAACAGACCGATAATCCACTCACTTACATGTAAACTTCTTGCTATATTTGTACCGCTCTCTACAACAAAATTGGCACCTCCTATTGTTAAAACAAAACCGATACCCAGCAGCATGACACTTCTGGGCCAGTTAAATTTTTCTTTTACCAAATCTTCATCTATCTCACCTTCAAGCTCTTCTTTGTTGCTTGAAAATAAAAATATGATATATGAAACCATCATAAGCAAAAACAAAGCACCGTCAATGCGGCTGATCTTCCCATCAAGTGTCATAATAAAAAAGATTACCAATGGCACGATAACCCAGGCACTGTCTTTTGAGAAGAGATCTCTGTCGGGGTTCATGGATTTTGCTATCATAAAAACAACACCCAGTACCAAAGTGATATTAAAAATGACACTTCCGACGACATTGGCAACGGCCATATCACTTTTTCCGTGTGCCGATGCCACCATAGAAGCTGCCATTTCCGGTAAAGAGGTGCCAAAGGCCACCAAAGTCGCACCGATGACAAAGTGTGAAATGTTAAAGTGCAGGGCAATCCGTTCTGACTCTTTAATGATAAAATCAGCCCCGTAAATCAAAGCGGCCATTGCCGCGATAAAAATAATATAATCCATTGATTATCCTTGTGTTCTTACTATAAGGCTTTTGGGAAGATGAAAGGCATTAATGAGCCGCTCTTCTTCTTCTCGCATTTGACCATTATCTGTTTCATGATCATATCCAAGGAGATGTAAAAGTCCGTGTATAAAAAGGAGTGTAAATTCATCTTCTTGTGTATGCTTGAACTCTGTAGCTTTTTCACGTACAAAATCATAAGAGATAACTATGCTTCCAAGTGGACTCATAGGCATCTCTTCATAGGGAAAACTGAGTACATCGGTTGGTTTGTCTATATTTCTATACTCTTTATTTATTTGCCGTATCTCATCATTTGCAGTAATGACAAGTTCTATATCTTTATCTGTCATACTTGCAGCAATTTTTTGGAGCAGTGTGTTGTTTACTTCAAAAGAAGTCTTGTTGTCAATATCTATCATAAGTGGAATTATAGCAGATGAGAAAACATCTGCCAAGAAAGAGGAGAAATTCAGCCTGTAATATTAAGATTGCTTCCTACACCTGTTTTTTGTGCAGTCATCTGCTTTGACTGCTCCTGTGCGCTTTGAAGAATCTTTTCTATCTGCTGCGCCTGCACATCCTGCGCTTTTTTCATAATATCTGTTTGTCCCAGCCCTGATGAAGTTTGTGTTGAAGATGATACTTCCATAACTTCCTCCTTGTTTGAAATACTAAAGTATATAACACTTATGGTAAAATTGTACCATGAAAAAAGAAAATAACACAAATAAAAAAGCTGTTTGCATAATGAGCGGAGGG
This sequence comes from Sulfurimonas sp. SWIR-19, assembly GCF_020410885.1. Taxonomy (GTDB): domain Bacteria; phylum Campylobacterota; class Campylobacteria; order Campylobacterales; family Sulfurimonadaceae; genus Sulfurimonas; species Sulfurimonas sediminis. Next base: position 1,218,405 of record NZ_CP084578.1, read on the forward strand.
ATGGATTCTACTTTAAGCACCTATATGATGAAAAATCAAGGTTATGAAGTTATAGCAGTTCATTTTAATTATGACCAAAGAACACAGGCAAAAGAACTGGAATGTTTTGAAAATATATGCGAAAGTTTACATGTAAAGCAAAAATATATTTTAGATTTGGACTTTTTTAAACAACTCGGTGCTTCTGCACTGACAGACACAAACATAGAAGTACCCACAGGCGGAGTAGAGGAGGGAGTTCCTGTAACTTATGTACCTTTTAGAAACGGTATATTTCTCTCTATGGCCGCGGCAATAGCTGAAAAAGAGGGCGCAGAGGTTATCAGCATAGGCGTTGTGGAAGAAGACAGCAGCGGGTATCCCGATTGCAGGGAAGAATATATACAGGCTATGCAAAAAGCGATTAATTTAGGTACAAAAGATGACACAAAAATAGAAATAAAAATGCCACTGGTACATCTTAAAAAATCTCAAATCGTGCAAGAAGCACTGCATTTAGACGTTCCTTTGGAACTGACATGGAGTTGCTATAAAAACGAAGACAAGGCCTGCGGTGTATGCGACAGCTGCATACTCCGGCTCAATGGTTTTAAAAAAGCAGGAGTGAATGACCCGATTCCTTATGCATAAAACCATTACATGTAAAGAGTTGCGTGCTACACTCATTTATACACCAACACTCAAACACAGTTATATACAGATAAAACATGATTCAAGCATTATTATAAAAACGCCATACAAGCAAGAAAAATATGCGATAGAGTTTTTTCATGAAAAAGAGTCCTGGATCCGAAAACAGTTGCATAAAAATTCTTTGCACAAACCATTACATGTAAACCTGGAAGATGAAGTGCTGCTGTTTGGTGAAATTTACAGTATAGACAGTGATGAAGCACATTACCTGCGAAAAAAACTGCAGCGCTTGCAAATAGCAAACAAGACAAAAGTTTTGTCTGCATATGATGATTTTTATACATATACAGCTAAAGAGTATCTGCCGAAAAGAGTAGACTCTTTTGCCCAGATAATGCAACTGGAATATAAAACCTTGAAATTCAGAAAGATGAAAAGCCGGTGGGGAAGCTGTAGTTCTGAAAAAGTCATTACATTAAACAGCCAACTGATAAAAGTGCATAAAGAGCTGATAGATTATGTAATAGTCCACGAACTTGCACATCTTGTCCACATGAACCACTCAAAAGATTTTCATAACCTGATTGCAAAATACCTGCCTCAAGCAAAAGCACTCAGAAAAAAACTTAAAAACATTTCTCTATCTTTGTAAATACTCCTGATGATACTTGCTTGAAGGTGACCAGAGCATCCATCCGTTTGCTCCTATATCCTCTGCAGCTTTGATTTGCGCCTGTATCTCTTCTCTCTTATACGCTTTTCTTGAAGATGTATAGTCTTTAAAATACTGCAGCCATGGGCGGACTCTATTGCTTGGAATTCTGTCTTGAATCTTTTTTATACTTCGATATACAACCTCATAGGGGTGTTTCGCCGGATATTTAAAATAAAAAGAGCCGCTTGAAAAGCCTGAAGGGTAAAGCATCGGGCATAAATAATCTGCGTAATCTGCCAGCGATGTAACAGTCTGTCCTATGCCGTTGTCATCTTTTGCCCAGCAAATATTTCCGTAGGTGTCAACAGAGATAAAAACACCATATTTTTTTAATCTTTTCTGTGCCTCTTTCAAAAATTCCTCTATAGCTTTTATCCGGCTTGGCTGTGTGCTTTGTTGACAAAACTGCAAGCCTTTTTTTGCAGGAAAGCGAATGTAATCAAAATTGATTTCATCATAACCGACTTTGGCGGCTTCTTCGGCAATAGATATGGCATAATTGTGCGCACGTCTGTCAAAAGGATCCACCCAGGCCATATTGTCATGGTTTCTCCATATTTTTGTATTTTTTTTGATGGCATAGTCAATATTGTGAGAAGCCTGCAGTTCATCTTTAAAGGTGACAATTCTGGCAATGGTATAGATATGCCGCTCTTTCATAGTCTTTATAAATTTTTTAATATCTCGGTTCGTACGCTGCTTGTAGGCACCATACTCATTGGCCTGTTTAAATCCAGTCCAAAACTGCGTAGAACCGTATTCGTTTTTAACATCTACCACCACGGCATTTGCCTCGGTCGTCTCTATGAGGCGAAGTATTTTTTTTAACGTACCGGAGTTGTTGCTGGCACCCCAGAAGGTTAGGTAGAGTGCTTTTACATGAATGGGTTCAAGTTTTAGTGTTGTTGTGTTTGTATCAGATGTAAACGTATAAGGCCTGTATCCATAGGCTTTGATATGGTATCTGTTTTCTTTTGAAGCTATAAAGAACGAACCGTTTTCATCACTTCTGACACTGTTTTTTGAGTCACTGACAAAAGCAGATTTTACAGGCTGCAGAGTTTTTTCATCAACAATATTTCCTTTAAAAGAAGCGTAGGTAAAAGTTGAAAGAAAGGCGCACAAAAACAGTATTTTTTTCAATGGAATCCCTTTGATTTTATTTTTCGTAATATTACTATGATTAAGCTAACAAAGTTAAGGGCACCTCCAATATAATGTTGCTAAAATAGTATAGAATCTTTAATTGAGCATTACCTATGAAAAACAGTCTAAAAATCTACAATACTTTAAATATACTTTGTGTCGATGATGATAAAAATGTTATAGAAATATACACTTCTCTTTTTTGTATGTTTTTTAAAAATGTTTATACCGCTTATGATGGAATGGAGGGGTTTGAACTCTTTCAAAAAGAGTCTATAGATATTGTATTGACAGATTATTCCATGCCGTTGATGACCGGTTTGCAAATGACACAGAAAATCAGAGAAGTGGATCCGAGCATCCCTATTATTTTACTCACCGGATTGGAAAACCTGGAAATACTGAGAAATGCAATTGACTTGCATATAACAGGCTTTATAAAAAAACCCATTTCCTCACAGTCAATTTTTTCTACTTTGGAGTTTGTCGCAAAATCGGTATTGGCAGACAGACTACTGATGCAGCTACAGCAGCAAAAACTCTGTTACTCTAACTATCAGGAAACTTTAACCTATCAAAAAGAGACAACAATTATAAAAAATGACCTGCAGGAAAATAAAAAATTTTTACACTTTACATGTGAAGTTTTTTATCAACCAAAAGATATTTTGAGCGGGGACAGTTATATCATAAGAAAGATTTCAGATGATGAATATTTTATGTTTTTGGTTGACGGTATGGGCAAAGGAATATCGGCAGCTGTTACAGCCATGCTATGCAGTGCATCTGCGAACAACATAACAAATCAAATGATAAAAAACAAAAATTTTTCTCTAACACAGGTCATAAAACAGCTTTTGGAGTTTATCTCGCCGAATTTGCTTGAAGAAGAGGTTGTCTGTGCCACTTTTCTCTATTTTAGCAGTGAAGAAAGACTGGAATATGCTATGTTTTCCATGCCTGCGATTTTATGTATAAAAGATGACAGTAACGATGTTATAAAAATAAAATCGAATAATCCTCCTTTGGCAAGCTATACAAAAAGTGTCAATACTACAATCCTTGATACAAACAAAATATCCAGGATGCTTGTTTTTAGTGACGGACTCAATGAAAACTCCATCAGGAATTCTTCGGAATTTTACGGTAAGTACCTTGGAAAAGATTTTAAAGAAGCTAAAGACATTAATGAGCTTGAAGCCAAAAGAAAAAAACAGGTGTTTGAGCAGGAGGATGATATAACTTACATGTTTATACAAAGAGAGGAGCTATCTGACATTTAGAAAATATCCAAGACTCACATCACTCCACTCTTTTGAAAGGTCCAGGTATGCTTTTATGGAAGAATACACTTCGGCAAAATCATTGTTTTTGCTGCTGAGATCATGGATGACTTCCCTGAGTGCTTTTTTCCCGGCTTCGGTTACATCATCCGGAAACTGTGCAAGCGTTACATCTAAACTTTTGAGTTTTTGCAAAGCGTAGATATTCTCATGATGAAATTTCGTTGCCATATTTGCATTCATTTCACTTGCAGCCACTTCAATCATAGACTGATGTTCGCCGGCAAGCTTGTTCCATGTATGTTTATTGAAGGTTAATTCAAGGACAGAACCCGGTTCATGCCAGCCGGAATAGTAATAAGGAGCAACTTTATAAAATCCCATTTTAATGTCAAGGGCAGGGCCCACCCACTCTGTTGCATCAATGACTCCGCGTTCTAAAGAAGTGTAAATTTCTCCCGCAGGCAACAAAACAGGATTTACACCCATGCGTGAAAAAACCTCTCCGCCAAGACCGGGAATTCGCATTTTAAGTCCCTGCATATCAGCCAAAGAGTTTATAGGTTTTCGAAACCATCCGCCCATTTGAATATTTGTATTTCCGCCTAAAAACGGGTAGAGATTGTGTTTTGCATAATGTTCTCTCCACAAATGCATACCATCACCATAAAGCATCCATGAGTTTACTTCTTCAGCGGTAAAACCAAAAGGAATACCACTGTAAAGAGAAAAAGCGGAGTTTTTTCCTTTCCAGTAATAGGGACCGGAGTGAAAAGCATCAATCTGTCCGCTTGAACAGGCATCAAAAACTGCCAAGGCGGGAACAAGAACATTTTTTGGATAGATTTTTATCTCCAAACTGCCACCGCTGATGGTATGCAAACGCTGTGCAAACTCTTCAACACCCGTACCCATTATAGGAAAATGTGCGGGCCAGCTTGTTGCCAGTTTGATAACTGTTTTTTTGTTTTTGTTAAAATGAACATTCTTCACAGCATCATTGTGTTTTTGAGGATGTTTTGAATAGTCTATTGCAACATGATTCCCTTCATTGCAGCCGCCGAGTGCTATGGCTGCAGAAGTGAGTGTTGCGGTACCTAGAAAATCTCTGCGATTCATCTATTTATATTGCATTGTAAAGTATATTTTTACATCTTGCCAAGTTTTGCCCTTATGCAGAGTGTAGCATGCCTTGTTGATGGATTTTAAAGACTTCAGCATCATGAAATCTGCCAAATCTATTGTTCCTTTTGCATTGACTCTGTTGTCAGAAACAGTGTAGCTCATTGGAATATTTAAGGTTTTACTGTTCATACTTAACTGTAACACAAGTGTATCTTTTTGCACATCTATAATTTTTGCTTCTATTTTTTTTACATTTTGAACATTGAAAAACTGCGTAACAAGTTTTGCATCTCTGCCTTTGTTCCCACTGTTCACACTTGATGTTTCTATCTCTGCTGTGGCATTTTTCAAAAGAGCAACTACTGTATCTGCTTTGTTTGTATTGACTTTTATTTTGTCAAAAACTCCGCTGACACCTTTTTTCGCATATGTTTTAAATGCGGTAAACTTAATCGTTGTGTTTTGCACTTCAAGTGCATAGAGTGAGGCTGTAGCCAAGAGTAGGGCCAATATAATCTTTTTCATTTTTTATCCTCGTATAATAAATTTATCAAGTCATTACATCCAAGGGAGTAGTGGTTTGATAATTATTTTTTAGTTTTTGATAAAGTCGTTTTTGTGTTTGTCAAATACTAAAAACAACTTACAGTTAAAGAGTTGAATGACAGTCATTTTTCCTTATGAGGTTTTATGCCACTATCTAAGAAAGCATACTGCGTTTAACCTAAGTAACTTACCTATAGGATGCCAGGATGGGTTTTATCTCAATCCTCTATCGTTACGAGGCTGTAAGAAAAAGTTAAACATACGAAAGGATACACAATGCACTATTATGTAGGTATAGATATAGCAAAGAGTTTTCATGTTGCCTGTGTGGTTAATCAAGATGATAAAGTAATAAAGAAGTCGCTCAAGTTTAATAATGACGAGAATGGCTTTAGTGAATTGGTTTTACTTTTGAACTCTATTGATGAAGTTTCAACCTTTACCATTGGTATGGAAGCAACAGGAATCTTCTTTGAAAATCTCTATCTGTATTTGAAGGAGAAAGGGTTTGATGTTATACTTTTAAATCCTTATCAAACAAACAGATTTAGAGAGATGGACAGTATGAAAAAAGTAAAAAATGACAACATTGATGCTTTAATGATAGCAGCTCTTATCAAATCAGGTAGATACTCTAAAGCTTATGTGAGTGAAGATACTTACCAAAGTATTAAATCACTCTATAGACATAAGAATAATCTCCTTGAGGAGATAAAAAAGCATAAACGACAGATATCTACACTCTTAGCTGTAGTATTTCCTGAGATGGAACAGGTAATAAAAGACCCATTTAATGTAACGGGGCTTGCTCTACTTGAAAAGTATCCAACTGCAAAGCATTATGAGTATGCCAGTGCGCAGAGGATACTTAAAACTTTTCGAGGTATTAAAGGCAATAACTTTAATGAGCAAAAAGCACAAAAGCTTTTAGAGTTAGCCAAACACTCTGTCTATCAGGGTAATGGTGTAGATGAGAGAGCTTATGTCATAAAGTCTCATATTCGACTTATTAAACTTCTACAAGAGGAGCTTAAAGAGCTTGAAAATGAGATGCTAAAGCTTTTTCATCAAGCACCACAACTTGAGAGGGATGAGGAGCAAGAGGTCATGGATATTATTGATAACCTTCGAACCATTCCTGGTGTAAGTGATAAAACCATCTTTGCACTCATTAGTGAGTGTGGGGATTTGAGCAGGTTTAAAAACAACTCTCATCTTATTGGTTATTTGGGCCTCTATCCTACAATAGAGCAATCTGGCAATAAGCTTAGTTATGGTCCTATTGCAAAGAGAGGTGCAAAGTTAGCTAAAAAAGCGTTATATCAAGCTGCCATTGCAGCTATTAGACATAATAATGAACTTAATAAGCTCTTTAGAGACAAGGTCTCTCAAGGCAGAGCCAAAAAAGAGGCTGTAGTCATTGTTGCAAGGAAACTTGCTCATATCATTTTAGCTATTTATAAAAACAATGTTGCCTATAATCCTCAAAGGGTATTTCAGGCATCAGCATCTTGAGTTTCATTCAACTATTTAACAATAAGTTGTTATAGAACTTGATAAACACTATATAGACAATTATATAACAGTCTATACCCTCAAGGGGCACCTAGCACTTTATCATTGTCAACCAAACAGTTTTTTAGTTGTTTGATCATTGAAACACTTGAGTCAAATTCTAGATAATGACTTGTAAAAAGTGCTTCAAAAATCAAACTCTCTTAAGAGCCAAAAGGCTCTCAAAATGTTCTTTGAAAGTTTATTGTTACGGGACTATTGTCTTTTTTATTTTTTCGCTCCGTTTAAGTTATTCTTTATAGGATTGCTTTTGTAGTTTTTATAATATAGCATTTTTTCTTAAAAATCCAAAGTCAACTGTGTCTGTCTTACCAAAGGTTTTTCCAATATCGACTTATCTACACCGACAATCAGGGCAAAATGAAAACTGCTTGCCTGTAATGTATTTCTAATTTCATTTTTATTTTTATAAAAAAATAAATTTTTATCTTTTTGCAGAGTGGTATTGAGTGATTGTTTACATGTAAAGGGAACAATATAGATAATTTTTGCCCATGTAGCCTGTTTTTGTAAAAAAACTATTTCTTTTTCTATCAAAGAGGTACTTTTTTCAAATATCAACACCTTGTCGCTGGTACCAAAATCTTTTATTTCAAAGTTTTTATTTGTAAAGACTGCTTCGAAGTGATCAATCGGTGTGAATTTTCTTAATCTGAAATTGATCTTTAAAATTTTAAACAGAGAAAGAAGCTGTTCAAGATAGGGCATAAAAAATGGGGAAAGGAGTTGCCTTTCATAAAATATATTATCATAGATAAAAGATGTTTCAAAAAGAGTCTGTTCAATAATATCAATACTTTGTGGTCTGTTTTTTGGCAACTTTTTAATGTTTGTAAACAAATCTGGAGAAGTAAGCGCAGGGCTGAACAATACCGTTGCACCATTTTCTATATCGGACAAGGCTTTAAAAATGCTTTTAATATCACCATGCAGGGCAATAAAGTTCGACTCTGTTACAATCTGCAAAGCAAGTTTTAAAATGATTTCATCACAAGAGTAGACTGATATTTCTTTGTTGATAAGTTCAAAACGAAGCAGACGCTTGAGCGCGTCTTCAAGGTTTTTGACCTTTATCCAGGCTATTTCGCTGTCTGTTATCTGTGTAGGCTTGTCAAACACTACACCGTAGGCACCGTTAAAAACAGCATCTTCTATGGCACCTTCATCAAAAGCTATAAAAAGATCGCCTCTCTTAACTGCTTTTGCTTCAAAAACAATATTGTAAAAATTACTTACAAAGGGAGTATTTACCAGTTCTCCGTGTGTAAGTGCTAAAGTATTTTCAAGTCTCATCCAATAGGTGTGCCTGATTTTTTAGGTTTTTCAGGTCTGATTAAACAAAGGCCGTCTTCATCTTTTGCAGCAAGAAGCATTCCCTCACTTATCATTCCCATTAATTTGGCAGGTTTGAGGTTGGCTACAACACACACTTGAGTATTTATCAAATCATCAGGAGAATAAAACTCTTTTATACCGGCAACAACCTGTCTCAAATTCTCTTCGCCTAAATCAATCTGTAATTTTAAAAGCTTTTTACTTTTTGGTACTTCCTCAGCTTCTACAACAGTTCCGACCTTCAGAGATGTTTCAAAAAATTGACCAATTTCAATAAGGTTGTCATTTTCTTTTTTCGTCTCTTTTGTTTGTTTTTTAGAGCTTTGTTCTTTTTTTGTTGCTGTTACAGGTTCTACCTTTGGCGCTTCTTGCATCAAAGGTTCTTCGATTCTAGGAAAAAGAGGCGGCACTTTTTTAATATTAAATAATTTCAATAGTTTTTTCTCTAGTATAAGCTCTTTATAGCTTGTTGTATTTATTTCAAAAGAGAGTGCATCAGCTATGATATTTGTTGTATTTGGCATAACAGGGTGAAGCATTACTGCCGCTTTTGCCAGTATATTTGCAACAACAGCTACTGTCGCGAGTGCTTCGTCTTTTTGTCCGTTTTTCATTTTTACCCATGGTTCATACTCCTGTATAACACCATTTCCTATTGCAAAAAGTTTCCACAGTTCTTCAAGGTATCTGTGTGGTTGCAGATTTTCTAAAAACACATCAAGAGAATCTAAAATCAGATTCATTTGCTCGATCTCTTTAGAATGGTATTTTACTACATCTACGCTGTCTATTTCAAAATCAGAATATTTTCCACTCATGCCTATGATACGATTAAGCAGATTTCCAAGGTCATTGGAGAGTTCAGAATTTATACGGTCTATAAAAGCGCGTTGTGAAAAATCACCGTCTTGACCAAAAGGAACTTCTCTCAGCATAAAGTAACGGAGATTTTCTACACCATAAGCATCTGCAACTTCTTTTGGCGAAACAACATTTCCTTTTGACTTGCTCATTTTTTCACCGTCTCGTGTCCACCAGCCATGCGCACCAATATGCTTAGGAAGAGGAAGATCCAGACTCATTAAAAATGCAGGCCAGTAAATAGCATGAAAACGAAGAATATCTTTCCCGACAAAATGAACATCAGCTGGCCAATAATTCATTTTTGCTTCATCACTGCCATAACCAAGAGCTGTGATATAGTTTAAAAGTGCATCAAGCCAAACATACATAACATGTTTGTCATCCCCGATACTTTTAGGCATTTTTACCCCCCAGCTAAACGATGTACGTGTTACAGAAAGGTCACGAAGCCCGCCTTTTACAAAGTTTACAACTTCATTTGCACGCGAGCGGGGCATAATAAAATCAGGATGACTTGCATAATGTTCGAGCAGTTTGTCTTCATAGTTTGAAAGTCTGAAAAAATAGCTCTCTTCCTTTACCACACTTGTCGTTCTTCCACAGTCAGGGCAAAATTCACTGTCTATAAGCTGTGTTTCAGGAAAAAATGTTTCACAACTTACACAATAATGACCTTCATAGAAGTCCTTATAAATATCACCTTTGGCATACATCACTTCAAAAGCTTTTTGCACACCTTTTTTGTGTTCTTCATCAGTTGTTCGTATAAACTTATCATAACTTATACCAAACTCATCCCAAAGATTCTTAAAAGTCGCACTGATTTCATCTGCAAATTCCTGTGTAGGTTTTCCTGCTTTTTTTGCAGACTCTTCTATCTTTTGTCCGTGTTCATCTGTTCCTGTCAAAAAGAAAGTATCTTCACCTTTGAGTCTCTCATAGCGCGCCAGAGTATCTGCAATGAAAGTCGTGTAAGCATGCCCGATGTGAGCCTCTCCGTTGACATAGTATATAGGTGTTGTTATGTATTTACTCAATGTATGTTCCTGTTAAATATTTAATGTATTTTATCTAAAATGTTTACTATTACCAATAGTATTAGAATTCAAAACCGCCTGTTTCGCCTTTTGACATGCTGTTGTATACGGCTTTTATATATTCATTTCGCAGCTCGCAGCCAAAATAGTGTTCACACACACTGCAGCTTTTATGTTTTTTTTGCTCTTGACACTCCTGAACTTTTTGTATCATTTCATCAAGATGCAGTTCAAATTTGTCTTTAGGCTTTTTATGCGTTTCTTGCATATACTTCTTTCACTCGGTCTATTTCATATTTTGAACCAAAGAAACATGGTGAAGTATCATGAATATGCGCATGACCAAGAGTTAAAATTTCATCTTTTCCGTCAATGGCCTCTCCTCCTGAAGTTTTAAACACAAAAGCAAAAGGAAACACTTCAAACAAACGGCGAAGTTTTCCTTCTGGCTTGTCACTTGTAGCAGGGTAGCTGAAAAGTCCGCCGCCTTTGAGCAGAATCTGATGCAGGTCAGGTACCATACCGCCGGAGTATCGCAGACGGTATCCCTCTGCAAAAAAACCGTCTATCATGGCTTTGTGGTATTTCTCCCAGTTTTGCTGCGTTCCTCCCGGAGCCATCAATTTGCCTTTTTCATTGAGTCTGATCTCTTTGACAAATTCAAAATCTCCGGCTTGTAAAAGGTAGAGTTTTGTTTTGTTTTGCGCAAAAACCATTTCAACACGCGGACCGTAGACAACATAGCATGCCGCAACCATCTTTTGTGTTCCAAATTCACCCTCATAAATGCCAAAAATCGATCCTACGCTCAAATTTACATCTATTAATGATGAACCGTCAAGCGGGTCATAGGCAATAAAATATTTGCCGTTTTCATGTAAAACCTCTTCATGCTCTTTTTCTTCACTGGCAACCGTATGTATAGAAGAAACTTTTGAAAATTCTTCTTCAATAATCATGTCACATTTTATGTCAAGTTCAAGCTGTGTTTCTCCGGAACTGTTTTCCAGCTGCGAGTACCCTATGTCTTTTGTGTCGATTGCTTCTTTAATTCTTTTGGCACTTTTTTGAATTGCATCAAATATATCTCTCATTTTTCTTCCTTTTTAAACTTTTTTTGCATTTTTTTGTATCCATGTTATCACTTCGTCTGTGTCGTTTAAATCTAAAACATCGACATCTTTTGGCAAAGTGTATTTTTCAATATCTATACTTTCATCAATGGCAAGCGCATTCATGTAAGGAAAATAATCTTTATCTATAGAGTTTCTAAATATACTTATTCTTGGCAGGGGAAGATTCTTCAGCCCCTCAACGAGTAAAATATCAAAATCACGAAACATGCGTATCATTTCATCCAAATCGGCATGACGGTGTGAAAAGTAGGTTGTTCTGTTTGGAGAAGTCACAATGACTTCTGCTCCCGTATCACTGAACTTGTAACTGTCTTTGCCGACAACATCAAATCTTGCCTTGTCTTTTGGGTCATGCTTTATGATAGCTACCTCCAAATGATGTTCATGTATGAGTTTTCTGGCAACTTTGAGTATCAATGTTGTTTTACCGCTGTTGGACGGTCCTGTAAATGCAACTGCTAATCTTTTTTTCAATGTATGACTTTTCTTTAAAAATTTTAGGCCATTATACAAAAGAAGAGTTTAATAAGATATAATTCCAAAAAAGAATAGGGCCAAAAAATGAAATTTTTACTACCAATACTCTTATTATTGATAACTTTTTTGGGATGCGCACAAAAAAATGCATTTGAAAGATTTCATTTGAAAAATTCTCAGGAGTTGGCCGAAGACAATCTGCAAAGCAGTAAAGTTGTCAATACAAAAGCAGAAGTAGTCGCAATTGTAACTGCCGTCTATTTAAATAAAACAGATCCGAAAATTTACAAAGATTATGAATATTTTTATCTCTATCTTTATAAAAAAAACAAAAAGAGCAAAGTAGAATTTTATCTCAACGATACGCCTGCAATCCTCGTAGAAAAATTGCCTGTTCAAAATGAATTTACAGCACTTACATCATTCCATGCAAAATGGAACAAGTACTACCTTGTCAGATTTGCAAAGCAAAAAAAAGACACTTTACATTTAAAAATCCAATTAGGACAAAACAATACAATCCTGACTTTTAAACATTAATTTAATAAAGTATGGACTGTAAAATAACAATAAGAACCTGCAGGGCTATAATGATGATAAGCGGTGCAAAATCCAGACCATTCAAATCTGTTCGCATAAATCTTCTTACAAACGCGTATGCCGGGTTTGTAACTCTGTGAAGAAACTGCACAACAGGGTTGTATGGATCAGGATTCACAAAACTCAGCAGTGCCGCAATAATAATCACCCAGATATAGACATTTATAAGTCCTATAAAAATTCCGCCAATCCCCTGTATAATTTCAACTAATGCACTCATTTGATAATCTCCTTCAGATAGTTTTTCAGATATTTATATACTTTTTCTATAGCAGGCCCATGTTCGGCATTTGTAAGAAGTATACGCAGTGGTTTTAAAAAATTTTCACCTTTGAGCCCTGTTTTATCCATGATATAGTTTTTAAAATCATTATACTCTTCAAAATAGGGCGCATTTTTTATCGCTTTTGCCATTGACTCCATTTCTTCTGCAAATCCGTGGGCAGTATCTCTTTTTGCAAAAATAGAAGCAATTTTTTCTTTCAACTCTTTTGTAGTCCCCACTTCCTCAAGATAAATACGGGTAAGTTCTCCGATTTCCGGGTCGGCAAATCCTACATAACGAGACAACTCTGTTGCATCCAGATTTTTTAAATGCTCTTTGTTAATCTGTTTCAGCCTCTCCTGATCAAAACAAACAGGATTATCTGCAAGTTTGTCCAGGTTAAACCATTCTGTCGCTTCTTTGAGCGTAAAAATCTCTTTTGGAGGATTAGTGCTGATTGATATTAAATAATTTGAAATAGCTTCGGGCAAATATCCTTCCTCCAACAGCTGTTTTACACTGACACCATTTTCTATGCCGTGTAAATGGGCATATTCAATCTCTTTGTTATATTGGAGCTGATTTCTTACATGTACCTGTTTTGGTGTATTGTTGAGATGTTTTTCATCGCAAACAATCATTGAAACATCACTCAGCATATCATCCACCGCACAGGCAAAATCATAGGTAGGTGTTTTATCGTGATTCATGATCACAAAACTGTCAACAGCATCAGGCTCAAAACTGATTGCACCTTTAAGCCGGTCTTTTACAATGATCGGTGCATCAGGACGTACTATTCTTACGGTAAAAGGGGCTGTGTTGTCAATGACAAGTTCGGCAGGAAGATTTCTGCAGGCATCATCATAATGGTACTCTTTTTGCGCTTGTTCTGCCTCACTGCGCTTTTTTTGCAACCATTCATCGGAACAAAAGCAGGAAAAAGCTTTTTTCTCATGCAAAAGTTGCAGAGCCATAGCCGAATGAAAACGAAGGTTTTGGCTTTGATGTACCACGTGAGAATATTCAACCCCAAAAAGCCCTAAAATATCCAAGGTTTCCTGATCTTTGCCTGCAACAGTTTTTTCTTTGTCTATATCTTCTATTCTTACAATAAAATCTTCATTTTTTTGTTTTGATACAATGTAGTTTAAGAGCGCAATTCTCAAATCATTTATATGCATATCTCCAATAGGGCTGGATGCAAATCTTAGCATTAATATTCCTAGATAGTTTTTTTGTAATTTTAACAAAGTTTTGATTAATTATAAGCTCTTGTTGGATAAAATACTTCTCATACAAGAAAGGTTTAGCAATAATGAAGAACAAGAAAAAAGATTTTTTACGCACGATAGTTGAAAATGATTTAAAATCAGGCAAATACAAAGAGATAGTAACAAGATTTCCACCTGAACCCAACGGTTTTCCGCATATCGGACATGCCAAGTCCATATCTATAAATTTTGGTATTGCCCGTGATTATAACGGTCACTGCAACCTGCGAATGGATGACACCAATCCGACAAAAGAAGATACAAAGTATGTAGAAGCTCTTGAAGATGCCGTAAGATGGCTTGGATTTGACTGGGGTGAGAACCTGTACTTTACCTCTGATTATTTTTCCCAGATTTATGATTATGCGGTGCAGCTTATTAAAATGGGCAAAGCCTACGTCGACAGTCTAAGCGAAGATGAAATTCGTGAATATAGAGGTACTGTTACACAACCGGGAAAGCGCAGTAAATATGCAAACAGAAGTGTTGAAGAAAATCTCGATCTTTTTGAGAGAATGAAAAAGGGCGAATTTAAAGACGGTGAACATGTTTTACGGGCGAAGATAGATATGGGTGCAGCCAATATGAAAATGAGAGACCCGCTGTTATACCGTATAAGACATGCACATCACTTTAGAGCAGGGGATGCGTGGTCAATCTATCCTATGTATGATTTTGCACACTGTCTGTCTGATTATATAGAAGGTGTCACGCATTCGATTTGTACCTTGGAGTTTGAAAACAATCGTGATATTTACGACTGGGTTTTAGATACACTTGCGCTCAAACCGCCCCGTCCATATCAGTATGAATTTGCCAGACTCAACATCAACTATACAGTGATGAGTAAAAGAAAACTTTTGGAACTGGTGGAAGGTGGCTATGTAAACGGCTGGGATGATCCGCGCCTGCCTACAATTGCAGGATACAGAAGGAGAGGGTACACACCGGAGTCCATTTTAAACTTTTGTGAGCAAATCGGTATAGCAAAAGCAAACTCTGTGGTTGACGTTGCACAGCTTGAATTTTCTATACGCGATGACTTAAACACAAAAGTTCCCCGTGTCATGTGCGTGATGGACCCTTTGAAGATTACAATTGAAAACTATGAAGGTTCTGAGGAGATTGAGGCATCATACTACCCGCATGATGTTCCAAAAGAGGGTTCAAGAAAGATTCCTTTTTCAAAAGAACTTTATATCGAACGGGCAGACTTTGAAGAGAATCCGCCTAAAGGCTATTTCCGTCTTACCCCCAAACAGCCTGTAAGACTCAGACATGGCTATATCATTACATGTAAAGAGATTATCAAAGATGCCAATGGAAATATTGTCGAAATAAAAGCACAATATTATCCTGACTCCAAAAGCGGTACGAAAGATACAAGCGGCATCAAAGTAAAAAGTGCCATTCAGTGGGTGAGTGCGGCAGAGGCAAAAAGAATAGAGATCCGCTTGTACGACAGATTGTTTAAGACTGAAGCGCCGGAAGGGATTGAGGACTTAAATCCAAATTCTTTGCAAATCATTAAAAATGCACTGATTGAACCTGCTGTGATACTTGAAAAACCGGATGAGCGGTTTCAGTTTGAGAGACAAGGCTATTTTTATGCTGATCCGGTTGATTACAGCGATGCGCACCCTGTATTTAACAAAATTGTCGGACTGAAAGACTCCTGGGCGAAAAAAGAAAAACCAAAACAGCAGACGACACAGCCGAAAGTCAAACAGGTGCAGATAGACGGTGAAACAACACCTATGACAGAGGAGCAAAAAAAAGTATTTGGAAAATATACAGATACACTGAAACTCAACAATGAGGTGGCAAATACACTGGCCCGTGATACCTTTCTCTGTGACTTCTTTGAAGAGGCACTCTCTACATGTAACGCTCCTGTCACGCTTTCAAACATTGTAGTCAATGAAGTAGCCAGAGTGCTTAAAAATACAGATGCAGAGGCGCTGAAATTCGGCCCAGTGCATATAGCACAACTGGCAAAAATGATTGAAGAAGATATCATTTCAAGTAAGATTGCCAAACAGGTGTTTGAGGATATGTCAAAGAGTGGAGAAAACCCGACGCAGATAGTTGAAGCAAAAGGGCTGGTACAAATCAGTGATCCGGCTCAAATTTTACCTGTTATTGATGAAGTGATTGCAAACAATCCTGACAATGTGGCAAAATACAAAGCAGGGAATAACAAGCTGTTTGGTTTCTTTGTAGGACAGGTACTTAAAAAGACAGATGGCAAAGCAAATCCTAAAATTGTAAATGAGCTTGTAAAACAAAAATTGATGTAATCGGAACGCGGACTGCAGTCCGCATTCCGAAAAAGCTGCTTAACTTAATGGCATTGTGGTTTTTGAATGGGTGAGTGGATTATTGCGCTTGACAGTTCTATAAATGATATTTTATGATTGTTAAAAAGGAAGAAAATTGGTGACCCCGAGGAGAATCGAACTCCTGTAACATGGATGAAAACCATGGATCCTAACCGCTAGACGACGGGGCCAACATACTCAACTTTTGTTGAGCCGAAATTATATAGACAATATCCTTAAAAAAAGATAAAATCTATATATTCCGTTAATTATTCATAAAAGCTGCGAAGTGCTCTGATAATGACAGCATTTTTAGAAATACTTTCTGCTTTTGCATTCTCGTTTACAGTTTCGTATAAATCCAAAGGAAGAGAGATTGAAAATGTTTTTGTCTCTACTTTTTTCTTTTTAGCCACCATAGAAACAACATTACCTAAAAGCTCTATAATTTTTTTCGTGTCAATAGGCTTTTGAATAAAACTGTTTACACCCACTTCAATTGATGCAGAAATTTTTTCCATATCATTACTTGCAGAGATTACTATGATGATTTGGCTTGGATTGATTTCACGAATTTTACGAGAAAGCTCTATCCCGTCCATTCCTTCCATAATAATGTCAACAAAAACTACATCCGGTTTCATCTGCTCATATACTTTTAATGCCGTATCACCGTCAAAACATGATTCTACTTTTGCAAAAAAGTTTTTAAACGTAGAACTGAGAAGTTCGTTCGTTACTTTTTCATCTTCTACAACCATCGCTGTAAGTTTTTTTGTCTGTTCTGTTAATTGAATTAAATCTAAATTACCCATTGTTTTTTCCTATATTTTAATTTGTTATATTATACACTACAAATAGTTAATAACGCTAACATTTATCAACAAATTCAAGAATTTGTCTTAAATTGCTCAAGCCACTCTGTATCAGAAACACTGTTTTTCTCTTCCTGACTTTCTCATTTCAATAAAAAATCTAATTTTTTAAAAACACGAATCCCTTATTTTAGGGATTTAAAAGCCATTAAAATCTAAAAAGTGTGTGTCCGGGCTTCATAAATTTGTTACAATTTGCCTATGAGTTTGCATATTCGCCAAAAGAAAAACAGTAGTGGAACTATCAGTATTCAAATCATAGACAGGACTCATCGGCAATATAAGGTAGTAGAGACTATTGCCTGTGTCAAAAATGATGATGAAAAAAGAATCTATCTTGAGATAGCACAAAAACGATTAGAAGAATTAAACAAAGAACTCTATCCAACACTCTTTGACACTATAAAAGATGATGACAAGCAAAATAATTTAGAGTTTATTTCATTGGCAAACAGAGATGTAACACCTATAGGTGATGAACTTATTTATGGCAAAATATTCAAATATTTAGGATGCGATAAAATCGCTTTAGATTTTCAAAAGATGCAGCTTTTTAAATCGCTTGTTATATCAAGAATACTCTATCCTGGCAGTAAGCTCTACCTTATAGATTATCTTGAATATTTTAAAAAAGAAAAGATTGATAAAAACAGAATCTACCGCTTTCTAGATACTATCTACCAAGAGGAGATAAAACAACAAATAGAGCAGTGCGTGTTTGAGCATACCAAAAAAATAATGCAAGGTGCTATCACGGTAACCTTTTATGATGTAACAACATTATACTTCGAGAGTGAGAGCGAAGATGACTTAAGACGCATAGGATTTTCAAAAGAGGGAAAAGTTGCCCGTCCCCAAATACTGCTGGGATTGTTTACAACCTTAGAGGGGCATCCACTGAGCTTTGAGCTATATGAGGGAAATAAATATGAAGGGCATACTCTTGTTGATATACTGCAAAAATTCCAAACAAGATTTCATCTCAAAAACAAACCAATCGTTGTAGCTGACAGAGGAATGCTTACACATGCAAATATAGCTTTTTTAGAAAATAATGGCTACAAATATATCCTTGCCTATAAGATCAAAAATATTGACAATAATCTCAAAGAACGTATTGCAAATTTAACCTTTCTTGATAATGGAACTATTCATACAATAGAGATTGAAAAAGAGATACCCTATAAAGATGAAAATGATAAAAAACAAATACTCCACATCAAACAAAAGCTTATTCTCTCTTACTCTACCAAACGGGCCAAAAAAGATAAAAGAACAAGAGAAAAAGCATTAGAAAAAATCAAAGCAAAACTCTCAAAGAAAAATATCACCAAGAGTGACTTAAAACTCTCATACTATGCAAAATATTTGGATATTGATGATAAATGCAATATCAAATACAAACTCAATCCAGACAGAGTAATGCAAGATGAGAGACTTGATGGTATTAAAGGGTTTGCAACAAATGATTTTACACTCTCAGCCAATGATGTTATAGCACACTATCAGAATCAATATGATGTTGAGAAGGCATTTAGAATATCAAAGACAGATTTGCGCATAAGACCTATATATCATAGAATTGAAGAGAGGATAAAGGCGCATGTTCTTATTTCGTTTGTATCGTATGCTGTCTATAAAGAGTTTGAGAGAAGGTTGAAATTAGGCAATGTAAAATTTAATTTTTCTCAAAAACTGCTCCGCGATATTATTAAACATATGTTTGCTCTCAATGTCAAGGGGAAGTTCTATACTTTATCGTTTGATGAGATACAGCAAAAGGTTTATGATGCAATCAACACTTAAAAAATGTGTGTCCATATGAGAAAGTCAGGAGAAGTTCGTTCGTTACTTTTTCATCTTCTACAACCATCGCTGTAAGTTTTTTTGTCTGTTCTGTTAATTGAATTAAATCTAAATTACCCATTGTTTTTTCCTATATTTTAATTTGTTATATTATACACTACAAATAGTTAATAACGCTAACATTTATCAACAAATTCAAGAATTTGTCTTAAATTGCTCAAGCCACTCTGTATCAGAAACACTGTTTTTCTCTTTTTGTGTCAACAAAGCATCAATTGTATCTATAAGTGTTTTTTCATCCATAAACTGTAATAAATCAGGATTAATAGAAGTAGGGCGTATGCCGTCATAGCTGTTAAGAAGGTTTTGTATATCTTTGATAAGTTGTTCTTTTCTTTCCATTGTGTATCTGTTCCTGGAGTTTATTCGAGTATTTGTTCCCTGTAGAGTCTTTAAAATCATTCATATTAAACAATATGCAAATTGGTTAACATAATGTAAATGTTCTCTTTCATTCCCTTCGAAAGGGTAGGTTTACACGTTTAAGGTTACTGTAAACTTAAACGGTGTATCATTTCAACTGTAGCTAATTCAAATAACGCTTGATTCTTCAAGTCATACACTTTGTTTTAGTATAAATATTACAAGCATATTAAGCGGTCAAACTTAATGGATATGCTTGTAGATTATTTATGTCTTCTGTATGATATATTCTTATTCCTTAAACCTCCCTTTCTTTGCGCTAAGTTAATTAAATGTTCATCATCTAGCAAATGAACAAGCACGGCTCTTAGGATGTCATTACGGCTATATCCGTACTTTGCTTTTAAATCACGTGTCTTAATCTTCATAAGCTTTATCTCTTCAGGTGTGAAAAATATACCTATAGAGTACCTTTTTTTATCTGATGGAGGTCTGGCCATTGTGTCCCCTTTTTTTTCAAATTTATTCTAAAGTATAGCGTAAAAAGCCCTATTTTAGGAATAAAATTGTGAGGCTCGACCTCGACCTTTTGTGAGGCTCGACCTAGAACCTTTGTGAGGCTCGACCTCGACCCCTGAAATCCTATTAAAGAGTCTCCAAACTAAAAGAGCTATAAAATTAAAGAATCTATAATCTTGGAAATTTGTCGTGAAATGGCAAAGAACCTAATAGGAAATTCTTCACTGCGTTACGAAGTTTCTTTTTATTGGATGAAGTTCTGCGAACTCTAGGCGGTATCTTGACGTAATACGCTAGGGCGTATTAGTCGCTTTTTATTATTAAGAGCCGTAATATAGGGCTTTAAAAGCTACGTTCTGGCCTGATTATACGCATTAATTTATTTTTTTGCTTATACGGGGGATGTCTGTGTGGATGTTTTGCTTGGCTAAAGAGTAGCTTACATGTAGCTGTAATATTAATTTTAAGAGGGGTAGAGCGTCTTTTTAACCTAAAGGTATACATTTGTCTTAGATTGTATTTTTTTGAGCTTGTAGGGCAGATATGAGGAAGTTATTTTATGAACGCGCCGGTTTTATTTGAAAAAGTTGAATCCACGGGATGATATTTTGCCGTAAATGCGTCGAGTTACGCGGTTTACAAGCGGTTTGATTGAGCCTTGCGAAAAAGCTTTCGAGATGGCGGAAAAATCACCGAGGTATTTCGCTGCGGAATATAAAAAAGTTCTGATTTTGCTTATGCTCATTTTGCGCCTCTCGTTTTTGATGTTTCGTATTGTAGCACTTTAAGTTTTGAAAAGTCAATGAATTCACTCTTAATAAAAGTACCTCTAACTATATATACTAATTAAATATATAATATAGTACGATTAGGGGATATTTTGTCCTGCCTGCACTGTTTGCCGGCAGAATTACAATGTGTCAAAGCCCTATTTTTAGGGCTTTGTTCTTTAAGAAAACTCCGTGCATGCACGGAAATTCAAGGTGCCGGCAATGATTGACAAAGTAAAAAGAGCTAAATATTTAAGAGAGCAGGGTGTTAAGAATGAAGATATAACATCTGATACAGGTTTAAACAAGAACTATATAACTGTATTAATAGAACTCTACGACGAAATGAGCCAAATGCAACAAGTGGATGACAAGAACTCGGACTACGTGCGTATTAAAAAGAAGCGGTATTTAATGAAGTCTATCAAGTTGCAGCACAAACTTGCCGACATACGAAAAGAGTATCTGCGTCAGCTGGAAGTACTTAAAAAGAAAAGACAAAAGGTACGCGAATATATAGACCAGGCGGAGGAAATATCCGACCTTAAAAAAGAGATAATGTATAAGCAAAAAATGTTGAGTGTCACAGGAACGAACTTACAACATGCCGAAGACGGTTACGAGTACTTAAAACAGGAAGTGAAATATAATTATGCGTTTTGGTTTATAATGGGAATCTCTTTTACCTTTGCGGTTCTTTTAGCTTTTAAGTACCTGGGACATTACAAGTTTTTTTGATTAGCAGTTTTTGTTTTGTATTTGGTATTCATCATGTTTGCATACACACTTAAAATCTGCTATATCTTCATATTTTGAAAAGAGAATTCTATATTGTGTATTTATAACTCTAATTGAGTATCTGTTCTTATCATGTTTACATGTAATCTTTTTATAATGTAGTCTTTTATCCTGGTGATCTTCAATAAAAATCTTTTCAGTCTCTTGTATTTTAAGTAAAAGAGATTTATTTTTTTTAAATGATTTTAAAGATGATATATAAGACCTTAGATATTTAACTTGCATAATCAAGTTTGCCTTGATGTATTAAATTAGATTCAATTGAGGATATTTCATAAGGTATTTTTACTAAATCTTCATACAGCTCACTTGATGTATTATAGAACTCCATAAATATTTCAGATTTATTTTTGTGTATATCAGAGAGCTTGTAAAGTCTTTGAGCGTTCATCTTTGCAAGTTCCAAAGAATCGTAAAAATCTTCCAGGTTTTCATCCAATAATATATCATTATTTATTTGTATCTCTTCATATAGTTTTTTTAGTGATTCATGTTCTTTTTTCATGGAATAGATTAGATTCATTAAAATTTTATTGAGAATTTCTTTTTTCATGTCTTTGAAACCATTTGCTAATATTTCAAATATATTTGGTATCGCGGTTTCCATTTGCATTGGAGCTGTCATAATAGTTCCTCCTTTTTTCTTAGTGCATATTATAGCACATTTAAGAAAAATATTAGGATTCGATTAAACTCTAACATTACAAGTTTTTTTGATTAGCAGTTTTTATTGTAATGGTCATATTTGTCATGGTCGCATACACATACTAAAATGTATTCATCGGGTAAAACTGTAAAAAGTATGCGATAAGCTCCACCTAGTACCCTGATTGAGTATCTGTTTTTACTCTTTTTACAATTTATCTTTTTATATTTTAGTCTCGGGTCGTCTTTGTTCTCTTTGAGCAGCTCTATAGTCTCGTCTATAATTGAGAGCATGTTCTTATTTCTTTTTTGGAAATGCTTGAGGCTTCTTTCGTAACTTGATTCAAATTTAACTTGCATTTTTTATCTCATGCTTGAGCTCTGCTTCTAAAAAACCTACTTCAATGTTTACATATACGACAGTTCCATAAAGCTCGTCAATCGTTTTATAAAATTGCATAAACATATCTGACTTGTCTTTGTGCTTCTCTGCAAGCTTTAATAGTTGTTTGAAATTGTCTTCTAGCTGGAGCATAGTATCATAGAAATCTTCCAAGTCCATGTTTAACAACATTTGAGGGTTTTCTTCTATCTCAAAAAGTATATCTCTAAGTTTTTTGTTTTTATTTTGCATAGTAACGATAAGATTCATCAAGAGCGTGTCAATAAATTCTTTTTTGATACTGCCGAGTGATTGAACTACTGTATTGAATATTGACATCAAAGCGTCTTCAAAGTGTAAATGCGTAGTCATTTGATTCCCTTGATTTTTTAGTGCATATTATAGCACACTTAAGAAAAAAAGAGCGAGGAGGTGCAGCGGGTAAAAAGCGTAAAATATATATTTGTTGACGCGGGGTATCTTCATATCTGTATTAAGATAGTATATGAGCGCCAGGGAAATAATGCCGCTTATCGCGTAGAGTACGCTATAGTTTAAGAGTGCAGCGCATACAATCAATGCTATAAAGGCGTATTTGTTCTGCGCATAGTAAAAATGCAAAAAATGCACCAAATCGGACACCCATAACGTTTTAGTTCGGACACCTGTGACGGTTTTAAATCGGACAGTGATGACGAAAATGATTCGGACACTTTTACTAAAAAAGCGTCAACAAAGATTCGTTTAAGAAAGAGATATTTTCTAAATTCAAATACACTCTTTGTAAATTTATTTACAAGGGTGTTGAAAATGAGGATTATATCCATGAGATCAGTTCGTGATATTGTAAAGTACCATAGTATGGGCTTGTCAATCAGAAAGATACATGACGCTACAGGAGTAGCCAAAAGTACCGTTGCAGATTATATCAAACGGTTTAAAGAGCTTGGATTGTCAATAGAACAGATTGATGTTTTAGATGATGATGCACTCAAACTACAGTTTTTCCCCGATGTAGCCAGTGTCGTCGTCTCACGCAAAGCGATGCCAAACTTCAACTATATCCACCAAGAGCTCAAACTGCGTAAAAAAACCAAAGTGACACTCTATCTGTTGTGGGAAGAGTATAAAGAGGATAATCCGGATGGGTATCAGTACACCCAGTTTCGCGTGTACTACCGCCGCTTCGTCAAAAAAACTCAACCCCTCCATGCGCCAGACACACCTTGCGGGTGAGAAGATGTTTGTAGACTACAGCGGTGTTACTATGCCAATACACAATCAAAGAACCGGTGAAGTGGAGTATGCACAGATATTCATAGCCGTACTTGGTGCAAGTGGATACACCTTCGTTCACGCTACCCCAAGTCAAAGACAGGAGGACTTCATCTACTCCCATGTCAAGTGCTATGGGTTCTTTCTTTGGCGGAGTGCCAAGAGTGGCAGTTCCCGATAATCTCAAAAGTGCCATCATCTCCAATAATAAAAATGGTATCGTCGTCAATGAGAGCTATGCAGACCTCAATCGCCACTATGGCGTCATAGTAAATCCCGCACGCCCAAGAAAGCCAAAAGACAAACCAAAAGCAGAACAGGGTGTCCAAGCGATTCAACGCTACATTCTCGCACGCTTTCGCCACCATAAGTTTTTCAGTGTCGATGAGCTCAACGAAGCTATAGCGGAGTTGCTCGATAGATACAACAACAAGATTATAAAACATCTCCAAAAGAGTAGAACAGAGCTCTTTAATGAGCTCGATGCACCCTATCTCAATCCACTGTCTGCAAACAGCTATGTCTATAAACAGTTCAAGATTGCAAAAGTGCATCAGGATTACCATATAAGCCTTGAGAAATGCAACTACTCCGTACCTTACAAATATATCAAAGAAGAGGTAGAGGTACGATACTCCACACAGAGTGTCTATATCTACCACAAGAACAGGCTCATCGCTACACATCCACGCCTGCGAAGAGTCGGTGAGTGCTCGACACTGCATGAACATATGCCAAGTAAACATCAGTATGTAAACGAGAGTATGAATCCACAAAGACTGCGCTCTTGGGCAAAAAAGATAGGTGAATTCAGCAGTGTGTTTGTGGAGGATATATTTGCATCGATGGAGTATCCACCACAGGCGTATAATAAAATAGTAGCCATCTTATCGTTGGCAAAACTCTATGGTAACACAGAGCTGGAGTTGGCGCTGATGTATGCTACAAAGCATAACACCACAACCACAAAGTCGATCAGATCGATACTCGATAAAAAGCTCTATCTGAGTGACAGTGCCAATAATGTGCAACCATCATCACAGTACGCACTCTTTAACAACCACTCCAATATCCGCGGTGCGGATGAGTACAAATAGAAATAACAATCAAACAACAAAAAAAACAAGGACAAAAGAATGAATCACACTACCGTTGTCAACAAACTGACAGAACTTGGCTATAAGGGCTTTAAAGAGGCATATATGCAACAGATGGAGGATATCAACTACGATTCTATGGGGTTTAGCGAAAGACTCTATCAGCTTCTTGATGCGCAGGATATATTTTTACGCAATAAACGCATTATCATGAATCACAGACTCTCAAAAATCAAAGACAAGCAAGCAGCACTCGATGCTATAGACTATACACCACAAAGAGGGATCAACAAAGCACAGATTAGGTCATTATCTTCACTCAACTTCATCGATGCCAGACAGAACATCATCATTACCGGTAAAACTGGGACTGGAAAGAGCTATCTCGCTCAAGCGTTTGCCAATAAGGCTATATTTGATGGGTACAAAGCCTACTATGTAAGAACTCCTTCATTACTTGAGGAGATAAAAATTGCAAGGTTGGATGGAACTTATACTAATCTGCTTAAAAAGTATTCAAGATTTAAACTGCTGATTCTTGATGACTTCGGTGTGATACCTATGGGTGAAGATGATGCAACGAATCTCTTTGAGATCATAGAGGACAGAACACAGATTAATTCTACAATTATCACTTCACAGCTTCCTGTAAGTGAGTGGTATAACTATCTCAACAACAACACCATTGCAGATGCAATTTTAGACAGAATTGTTCACTCCTCCCATAGAATAGAACTGAGTGGTCCATCGATGCGAAAACTCAAATCGAGCATCAAAACTGACGAATATTAAAAAATCATTCGGACACTTTATGCTAAAATGGCGTTACAGAAAATATTCTCTTTCTTGGTGTCCGATTTGAAACGCGTTGGGTGTCCGGATGCTCCGTCATATGCAGTAAAAAAGTACAATGAGCAGGATTCCAAATATAAAGTAACCGCTAAAGAGCGAGAGTATTAACGCGGCCGAAATGATTAAGGTAGGGTAGAGGACCTTACCGGTTTTTATATTTTCAATGGCGTCTATGGTGTAAAGTCCTGCTGCCAATAAAAACAGTATATTAATTTCTGCGCCGAATATAAGACTAAAAGGAATCTGCGATACAGTTCCCCAGTTCACCAGGCGCAATTTATAATCGAACTTATTGCGTGTAAAGTATCTGTAGTTATGCGCCAGGACAAAAGCGAAACCTATAAAAGCGAATCTTCCTATAAATCTCATGTACTCGTTATTGTCATAAAAGACTATTGCAGTGTGGTCTATAATCATTGCTATAATAGAGAGCCATTTAATGAGTTCTATTGTGACGCTGTTTTTATATAATTTACTATATAGTAAATTCATTATCTTATAGTTCCGTAAACCATGTCGGCGCGTAACTCTATGACGAGAACGTTTTTATCTTTTATATTTTTTTTGAAAGTAAAGAGTTTGCCTATGATGGGAATATCCATCAGTATAGGAATCCCGCCGGTTGTTTTTGAGTCTGTAGAGCTTGTAAGTCCTGCCATGTTTATAGTTTCGCCTGGGTTTATAATCATATCCGTTCTTAAACTTCTTTTACGTGTTATGAGCTGTTTATCCTGCGGGTCATAGTTTTCTACCTGGTCCACGTTGAGGCTCATTGTCATATTAATTAAACCGGCACGGAACTCATTGAATTTTATCTCGAGTATCAGTCCTGTATCTTTGTCTACAAAGCTCGAGCTAGTCGTAGTGTTGTTGTTTGTAATTGTAGTTGTTTGGCTTTGGATAGGAAAACTTTTACCCTCTACAAGTTTGGAACTGTGTCCTTCGTATAAATAAATATTCGGCTCACTTGCTACCTTTGCTTTTCCTTGCTTTTCTAAAGCTTTGAGTATAGCACCCAGATTAAACTTAGTAACTTTTTGTGTATTGTCATAACTTAATCCCAGATCCAAAGCACCTTCAAGTATAGAAGATGATTCACCTATTTTTAATCCTCCTGCTTGCATCTCCATAGTTATTTTATTGCTAAACTCTTTTAATGCACTTGTAGAGACTTCATATATCTTTACATGTACATTTATTCTTGCCGGCGGTTTATCCATCTGCTTTATAACGCTTTGAGCTACAACCGGCACAAATTCATCTTTGTATGTTACAGCTATTGATTTGTTGTCTAGTTCTATGATGGAGTAGTTAATCTTTTTTTCAATCTCTTTTGTGGTCATATTTGAATTATTTGAACCTGGCTTTCTCTCCTGAAGCGGAGTGAAATTTTTTACATTGTTTGAAGTCTTAATGCGTTTGATGTTTTTAAAATAGCCCTTGAGTATAAAATCTATTTTTTCTTTTACTTTTTTTGTATCGGCAAATTTTATTTGATACATTTTTATTTTATTAATGAGCAGATCTTCTTTGCTTTTTATGATGTAATAGTTGTCACTATTTTTTACAAGCGCATAACCGTGTGCATTTAATATGTCTTGCAATACGTTGATGTTTACCTGTCCTTTTATTTTTCGATTGATATAAAAATTGAATGTGCTTCGGATAGATTTGTCTGTGGCTATATTTATTTTGTTCTGCGTTGCGACAACATTTATAAAGTCCTCTATAGGCATATTCGTATAATCTGCAAAAAGACTGCAATTAATTACCATGAGTGAAAAAATTGCTATTGCTATTTTCTTCATTTTTAACTCCTATGCCAAGATTTTTCAGTGTTTTTGTTGTGAGCTGATAATAGACTATAGCCGTATTATCCATGTTGTCATTATATGTGAGCGGTTTATCATCTTTACCCAGCAGCTTTTCAAATGAGTCGAATTGAAACTTTTTACCGGTTTTATTATGGATAATTGAATTTCCTACGATTAAAAACTTTTCAATTTTTGTACTCTTTTTTTCTTCTTCTGTTTTCTCTTTTTTGGCCACTTTTGTTTTATTTGTTTCTACAACAAGCTCTTTGTCTTTGCTTCCGTAATCTCCTAAAAAGAACCAAAATAACAAACCCATTATTGCTATACCGCCAAAGAGCTTGAACATGATTTTTAAGAAGTGCGACTTTTGCAGTTTTTTACCGCCGGAGTTATAAAGATTAAAAATAAGTTCTTTTGCCTTGAGCGATTTTGTTTCAAGTTTATTATCTCCAGAAAATGAAATCCATCCACCGCTGTATATGTTGTATGTAAAAATATCGCTTCGCCATCTCATAATCGGATTAATTGCGCGAATACTGTATGCTGCCAACTGTGTAACTGCGAAATTAAACATTTTATGATCCTGAGAGATTAAAAGGTAATCCTGGTCGTGATAGTGTCTATGATAAGAGAGCAGTCTTTTAAAAGCAGGCTTTAAACCAGAGCCGCCAAAAAAGTTATGTGCCTCATCAATTATAATAAGGCAGTGAGTAAATCCCTCTTTTTCAAACTGGGGCAGGGTATATTGTATAAATTCAGGATCAAGCGTTGCGTTTGGATCCTTAATGGATTCAAAAAGTTTCTGGTCGTTATTGTCAAAGATTTCAATATTATCTACTGAACTCTCCTCGATTCTCTTTTCATCCAGGTCTATATCTAAGAGCGGATCATTAAAAACTAAATCTTTTTTTTGCTTTTTTTCTTCGTTGTGCGTCTCAAAGTTAATATCTTCGGGAGCCTTGTAGTCATGTCTGTCTTCGTACGCCTTATATTGCTTGAGCTCCCATTCCCAAATCTTTTGGAGTCTGGCAACATCGAGCGTTTCCACATAGCGGTTAGGCGTAAAGCCTTCGATATTTGTATATATCTTTTTATACTTGTAGGTAGTTCCCGATATTTCTGCCTGGTGCATTTTTTTGATGTGCTTCCAAATCTCTGCAACGGCGTAATATGTTTTTCCCGAGCCCTGTAAGCCTACTAATAAGTTGATCAACTCAGGTACTCTAATATTTTATTTGTAAACCAGGAAGCTATCAGGAGGGATACATAAATATTGACCGCCTGAAAGATTCCAAACCGACATAGATAATATCTCACTGTAGGCGCTATAGTATTGATATCTATCGCACCTGCGATCTTTGCCATAATAAAACTAATTATCAAGTAAAGAACTCCTGCAAATATCGCTACAGTTGCATATTTTACCAACATATCCATGTTATTTATCTCCTAAAAATAGTAAGTAGACCGAGCAGGGTAGCCGACAAGATTACAAATATTTTAATACCGTCATAATATTGACTTACGTGTGCTTCCATAATTGGCAGCGGATTGCTGACTGTAAATCCCATAAAAGTTATATCAGGGTCAAAAGAGGGTGAACCGCATGTACTTGAACTGTTAAATACATTATATGACTTACTGTATTCAGAATCCAATATACCGGAAATATATCCGTTTATATCTCCACCGGTAACGTTACTGTCACCTGTGCCATTACTATCATTATTACCTGTACCATTACTATCTCCAGTACCATTACCGTCATGTCTGTTTAAGGCATCTAAAAAAGCATCTGAAAGGTCTTGTTTACTCAATGAGTTATTATTATCTGCTAAAGCATTACTCATAGCATCCTGAAAGTCTTGTTTACTTGGTTGTTTGTCTATCAATGCCTTTATATTGTTTAATATCTCCTTTTGCGTTGATTCTTTGTTTAACGTGTTTATCTTGCTTATAGCAATGTTTTGAGCATCAATAATTCTATCAAGTCTTTTTGTTATAGGTGTGTAATCTGAATATGTAGTATTAGTATCTGGGTCTACATAAGTAGTAACATTTGAATCAAGAGTATTATTAATATCATTATTTGTATCTGGAGGAGGCGGATTAGTCGGTGGGTTAATGTCTAAATCTGTATGATCAAAATCTTCTTTTGCAACTTCTCCACATGAAACCTGCTTGAAAGTCTTCACTCGATAATCACTAGTGCAATCATACTCTATGTACTTATTATTACATTGTAAATTATAATCCTGTATATCCAAAGCAATATAACACAATGGCTGATTACAATAATCATAAGTCCAAGATTTAGCCCACAAGCCAGAAGTACAAGCTGCTTTAGTATCATCTGAAATATAATCGCTAACCGTATCACTCGATTCAGTATCTTTTGGAACTTCACAAGTTTTAGCAGTCTTGTTCCAGGTCAAACCGTCATTACAATAAAAAACTTCAAACATACAACCGGCGGGATCATACAATCCGCCATTATCATAAGCAACTATTTTTGCATAGTTTATTGTAGTTTCATATACTGTTCCAGAAATGCATTGTTCTGGTGTAAGACTTTCATCCTTTACAAATTTAGGAATTCCTTTTTTAGTAGAATCAGGAAAACCGGCAGAGTGTTGCAAAGGTACACAATCATTATTTGAATTTAGTATCTGGTCATTAGAACAAATAGCTTTTGCAGGAGCGTAACAAGAGTTACAAATAGGTGCACCGCCAGTTGTTCCAGGTGCATATAAAGATTGTTCTTCAGGAGTTAATGAATCCCAAGGTTTACAAGAACCGTACTCCATAGGATAACTTGTCCAACCATCTGGAACTGTATCAGTACAAGTTGGAGGAGGCGAACAAGTTCCTGAATCAGGATTATAAATCCAACCAGGTTCCAAATTTGGATTTAATGTTGTATCAACATCACAAGGTTTTTGACAATTAGGATCTGAAACAGTAGATTGATGAAAAAAATCTGAATTACAAGTACCTGTACCTCTAAACTGACATCTACCACCACCTTCATTAAACACCTGTGTTATTGTTCCTGTAGAATTCTCACCCTGAAAAGAATCACCAACCGAATAAGCGTCACAAGTAGTATAAGATCTAAAATTAACATTAGTAACCCAATCAGCTAATAAATGCGATGATATGAAAATCAATAAAAAAACAATCTTTCTCATCGTCTAAAAGCCTCTTTCAAAACTTTAACACCAATAAGCACACCTACTATCCAGGCCCAGACTATCGCCGTAAATGAGAACGCGAAATTAAAAGCCGGTGAACTGCTTAATTCAAGAACCCATCCCATCTTAAAAGTTCCCCAGTGTTAAAATTACATAGGTAATAGAACCGAAAAACAGAAGTGCGGTAAACAAACCCGCAAGACCTAATATAAAATTTACCTGCTCTATAGACATCCCAAGAAATCCGGCCTGATAATAATCTGTGCAGCGTCCGAATGTTCCTGTGTATGTAACCTCTAATGTATATTTACTGTTATTTTGTGGATTATCTGGTGCCAGGACTACTTTATAGAGTTTTTTATTCAAATTTTCAACCTTTAAATATGGATTACGCCATCTTCCCGATGCAACTACTTGACCCTGTGTAAGATAAATTGTTGAATAAATTCTTCTTCTTGTTGTTAAAGAGAGCTCTACCTGCGTTCCTGTATTTAACAAGCAATACTGCTCATTTCCTTCTGTGTAGACTTCTTTGCCTCCGCCATTCCAAACACCATCAATCGTAATGGTTTTGGAATAAAGGAGATTAGAAGCAAGTATGATACTTGCTCCTAAGAAGAGGGGGCGAAACATACCCTTAGCCTCTCGCTCTCTTCATAAGTTTAATACCGAGGATGACACCGCCGATTGTTGCAACGACACCAAGCACTAGAGCTGCCAGAGTCCAGAATCCAGTCGGTAAAAGACTTGTAGGTATAGCAGTAGCGAAATCAGTCGCACCTGCAAAAGCATTTGAAAAACTTAGCGTTAACATCGCCAGTAAAGTTAATATCCACTTTTTCATGGAAATCCCCTTGTTTTTACCGTACTAAACGGTTTTTTATATCTCGACTTACATACCCGGCGGTTTTACGGACGGACCAGGTAACGCGAGTAGATTAATAGACTACTCTTGTACCGCCAAATATATGGCTTTTTAAATTTTTAGATTGTGAATCCTGTACACCTTTACAAACTGTGTCATCTGTATTGGATCCTGCTGATATTGTTAAATTGCCATCAGTAGTAGAAACAAATTTAATACACTGTGCATCACCATTGTATAAGTATGCGGGAGTCGTTACTGCAGTATTACTTGCCACATAATTCGTAGCATCCAATTTTAGAGGTACATTTGTTGAGTTTTTCCAAGTGTCTAAAGTTCCTTTTGATGTATATCTGGATCCTAAATCACTAATAACAGTATTTAAATTTGTACTCATTTTAGATACTTTTGCATCATCACGTGTAGCTGTTAGTTTTGGAATGGCAACTGCTGCCAGAATTCCCAATATAACAATTACAAAGATAAGCTCTATCATTGTAAAACCAGTTTTTTTTGATGTCTTCATAGTTTCATACCTCTCTCTAATAATTCTTTGACAGCAATGAGTTGATTTAGTAAATCATTAACAGTAATTTCTTTTGGCTGCACTTCTAAGAAAGTTATCAACATGTTCACGTCATCAATATTTACTTCCTCTTCTGGTGATTTGATTTCTTCATTTAAATTTTCATAACTCATACCTGATCCTGGTTTTGAAATTCCTATTTCTATACTCATTTTACTAACTCCTAATAATTTCATCTTGATTTACAAAAAGCCACTGCCACGTCTGTATCGCTAAATCTGTGTCGAGCTGCTTTACCTCTTTGTCCTCGATTACCATTAACAAGCCCAGGGCGTTAATGATGATCTCCTTGTCATTAATAATTGCAATTGTTTTATCTGTGTACTCCTCTCGTATGAATTTTTGAAATGCGTTGAAGTTGTCTATCTTTTTAAATTGTTTTGAATCGTCGGCAGCGTTCTGGCTTTCTTCGTCTGTGTGCTGTGAGCTATAGAAGTCGTATAGCTCTTTGTACGCTTCTTCGGCTTCACTGCGGTCTAGCTTCCTTGTCTCCCATTTGTTGGCACCGTTTAGAACGTAGGCATAGAGTTTTTTTGTTTGCGGGTCGTAGTTTATTTTCATCTCTCCCATTTTTTCAACTGTCGGGAAGAAATAGAGCACTAAAGGTATTTTAGAAGAATCTAGCAGCGCACCTATAAATCTTTTCTTCCAGGTACTAAATGCAAGAGGGCGGGCAACACCGTAACCGCCTTTGTCAAGTGCTACGAGGTAATCGCTGTAAATCCAGATGACACGGCGCATGTCCTGGTGATATAGTTTGCCTTTTTTTACACGGTTTTCTATATGAATCCATTTGGCCTCTTTTAGTGCTTTTAATCCGCGTTTGATTGAGGCTAAGCTTTTTCCTAAATGATTAGCAAGAGTGTCGTTTTGATACCAAATATAACCGCGTGTAGAAGCTCTGTAACTTATATACATGTAAAGAAACTTGTATTCGTCTTCTATTTCTTTGCTCAAAGCAAGTTTTGTTGGAATAACTAAATCACGAGGTAGGTCTATTTTTTGATTCTCCACTGTAAAAACTCCGTTTAAGTTTAGTGGATGATTTGAAGAAAACTTAAGCCGATTTAGCTTAGTTTGGAGTTATTTTAAATTAGCGTAGTTTATATAATGAAAGAGGCTTATAAGTGCCTAGAGGGCTTGTTTTTACATTGGTTAACATAATGTAAATTCTCTTGAAAAATCATCTGCTCTCTTGAGAGTGGTTTTCAGGCATAAGATAAGCCGAGTTTTGTAGTGATAGCATTAATCTACTGCACATCTTGCGTTGTGCCTCTAGCGAAACAATAGCATTGTAAGACGCTAACCATTTGTTTCTTGCTGCCATGTTGGGTTTACAAGCTCTCTATATTGCTATAAAGACTGGTGGTCTCTTACACCACCTTTTCACCTTTACTACCAAAAGGTAGAAGTTTGTTTTCTGTTGCACTTTCCCTCGTATTGCTACGGCCATTAGTTAAATGGAACACTGTCTTACAGCAGCTCGGACTTTCCTCTTGAATACAGGTTCAAGTTACTATCTCTTATGCCTGATGGAATTATACATAAAAATTCTAAACAAAGGTTAGAATATGAACATCTGTTCGTAGTCACATAAAGCAATAAGAACAAGTGTTCACTTGTGTTTAAGAAGATATTAACAAGTGTTCATATATAATTACATATGCAAGAACAATTGTTCACTTTTAAAAGAAAAGGAGCTTTAAATGCCTGAAAACAGGGATATACAGAAAAAAAACACAACTAAAGAAAAAATACTTACAGCCGCAACCACCCTCTTTTCACACTACGGATACAAAGGAGCCAGTGTGCGTAAAATTGCTGCTGAAGTTGGAATAAGAGAGAGTGCCTTATATAATCATTACAAAAACAAGGAGGAGATATTTCTTGAAGTTGCTAAAAATATCTTCTCTTCGCCCTTCTCTTTTTCAGAAGACGAAGTAAAAGAATTGGCATTTCGGGGAAAACCGTTTTTGCAAAAATATACAATGCAGTACAAAATGCTGACATTTGACAGGAAGAACGAAAACATGTTCAGGCTGCTCATGATTGAACTTATGCAGAACAAAAGCCTCAGAGAACAGTTTATGAGCCAATACCATGATAAAAATATTGCCTTACTCTCAGAAGGCTTTTTCATTATGATGCAAAATTCTTTAATTCGCTCTTCTGATCCAATGCTTATTGCTTATGAATTTATCAGCACCCTCTTTTATATCAGACTCCAGGTTACATTATTGAGGTTTGATGCCTATTCGACAAATTCGCTTGCGACACAATTTGAAAAACATGTAGATTTTTTTTGGGAAAGCATTAAAATATGATATTATAGAATATTAGATACTAATTAATATTAGACTCTTGTTTTAAAAAAAAGCAGCTCCTGAAAAGAACTGCTTTTTTATATGCTAAAGGTTGAAAGTTATTTTGTTCCCATCGCATCTAAAGCATAGGCTTTACCAAGCGCGTATGCTTTTTTGTTTGCCTCATGAACTTTTGGCGGAACTTTTGAAAGCATTGTTTCTATCAAAGACTCTTCCGGAAGTACACCAGTCATCGTGTTTGTAATCGCAAGAGCAACAACAGATTGAGTAATAACATTACCAACCTCTTCTTTTGCGATTGTAATAATAGGAATCTCAATAATATCCCATAATTTTCTGTCTTCATCAGTTGGATGAACAAGGTTTGGATCAACAACTATCTTGTTTCCTGGTCTTACCCCTTTTTTAAACTGGTGATAAGAAACATCTGCAACAGAAAGCATAAAATCAATTTCACCCTCGTTTGCATACGGATAACGAATCTCTTCATCATCAAGTGTAATATCAACAACAGTTGCACCACCACGAACCTGAGAAGTATAAGTAGCTGTTTTCAGTCCATATCCACCGTTTTTAATTTTACAGGCAGCCATAATTTCACCGGCAAGGAGAACACCCTGTCCGCCGACACCAGTAAATCTTAAAGTATGTCTCATCTATAACCCCTTATATTTTTTTCTCAAAATCATCTTGAGTGATTTTAGGACGTTGCCCTTGTGCTGCTTTTTGAATTTCAGCATACATATCGCAATACTCTTCCTGCTCAACTTCTCTCAATACACCAGTCGGGAAAATATTCAACTGCTCTTCTTCAGAAAGCGCTTCCCATTTTTTCAACGGAAGTGTAATATCATCGATCCATTTGAGGTTATCCATCGCAGAAACCATTTTGTTTTTACGACCAAGATTAATATGACAGTTAGAAAAAATATCCATAAATGAGAAACCTTTATGAGAAAAACCTTTTACGAGAATTTTTTCAAGTTTCTTAGGATCTGTCATAGATTCACGTGCAACAAAAGATGCCCCTGCTCCAATTGCTAGTTTACAGGCATCAAAAGTTGGATCAATATTACCGTTTTTCTGAGACACTGTCCACATACCACGAGGTGTTGTCGGAGATGTTTGTGAATTTGTAAGACCATAAATAAAGTTGTTAATTAGAATAAAATTCAAATCAATATTTCTTCTACAGCCATGAATAGTGTGGTTTCCTCCGATTGCAAGTCCGTCACCGTCACCTGCAACAACGATTACATGTGCATGCGGCTTGGCAAGTTTGATACCGGTAGCATATGCAACAGTACGACCATGTGTTGTGTGAACAGTATTACAGTCGATATATGAAGAAAAACGGCCAGAACACCCTATTCCGGATACGATACAAACATCTTTCATATCCCATCCCATTTTTTCAATTGCACGAATAGTTGCTTTTAAAATAACACCATCACCACAACCCCAACACCACAGTGTCGGCATTTTGTTTACACGTAAATATTTATCATAATTAAATGCCATTAAATCATCTCCTTAATTTTTGCTACCATTTCTGCCGGTGCGATAGGACGACCGTTTGCTTTGAGTAAAGTAGTAAAATCATTACGTTTGATAACGCGTTCAATTTCTTTTGAGTACTGACCCATATTGAGTTCAGTCACCATAATTCTGTTTTCAAATTTCTTACCGATCTCTTCTAATCTTTTAATAGGAGACGGCCATAGCATAATTGGTCTGAACAGTCCTGCTTTGATACCTTCTGAACGAAGTTTTTTCACAGCTTCATAAGCACCGAGTGCAATAGATCCGTATGCTATAATACAAACATCAGCATCTTCCAAATCAACTTCTTCATAGTCAGGAAGATCATCGAGTCCACCGTTTTCCAAGTGTACTGTATTGATTTTACCGACTAAACGTTCAATGTTAAATTCACACTGTTCTGCATCTTCGGTAGGGAAACCTTCATCTCCATGATGTAAACCTGTGATGTGGTATTTATAACCCTCAAACATAGGATTTAGAACAGCCGGTTTGTTCATTTCTGCTTTGTATGGCTTGTAATCTTCAGGATTGCCATGAAATCTTTCACGGTCAACTATAGCAGCATCAATTTCTTCAATATCCGGTAATTCAGCTTTTCCGTGCATGTGCCCGATTGTTTCATCAAGAAGCATAAAAACAGGAGTCATATATTTTTCAGCCAGGTTAAATGCACGTACTGTTTGTGTATAACATTCAGTTAATGAACCTGCACACAGAGTGATAGATGCATAATCACCATGTGTCGGATACTGTGCCTGACCGATATCTGCTTGAGAAACACGAGTAGGAAGACCCGTAGAAGGACCACCACGCATAACATTGATGATAACCAATGGAATTTCAGCAATAAAAGCAAGACCAATCTGCTCAGCTTTCAAAGAAATACCAGGACCTGATGTCGCTGTAAACGATTTTGTTCCTGTCATTGATGCACCAATTGCAGCTGAAATACCACCTATTTCATCTTCCATTTGAATACAGACACCGCCAACCTTTGGTAGTAAATCAGAAGATTCGTGCATTACTTCCGATGAAGGTGTAATCGGGTATCCTCCAAAAAATCTTGCTCCTGCTTCTACTGCAGCCTTTGCAGCTAATTCATTACCTGTCGAGATAACTTCTCTCATTATTTAGCTCCTTTTTGTTTCACAGACATGTAGTTGTTTGCAACAATTTCCGCTTGTCTTTTTTTCGCTTCATCAGTCAGTTTTGCAAAACTTTTTCCTGCAGCTTTTAGTTCTTTTCTGTCTGCTACATAAATAGCAAAATCCGGACATGTAAGTTCACATTCGTTACACCCGATACAATCTTCCGGATAATCAATTGATATCATTGCACCCAGTGTAGATGTTGGGTCATATACCATTCCTAATACACCGGAAGGACACACAGACACACAAATGTCACACGCTTTACAGTTGTTCGTGTTTACCCATACTGGTTCATTTCCTGGGTTTTCAGTTTTAAAAGTTCCCATTTATTCTCCTGTTGTTAAGTACAAATTAACTATGTATATTAGTTTGCATATAAAAGTATAGCAAATCATTATCAACTTTATTATAAAAGTTGATGTTTATTACCAAAAAAAGCATATAACGTTTAGTATCTACACACTTGTATTGAAATTTTAAAAAATAGGATTAAAGTATAAATTACAAAAACCATATACCGTTTAGTATCTACACACAGGTGTTGAAAATTCAAGAAATTAAAAAGAGATATAAATTATAAAAAAAGAGGAGGAAAAACTTTCTGAAAAAAATTACTTTTCCAGAAAGCCTTTTGTGAAAGAATATAAAAATAAATTATTTTTTTGCTAAAACTTCAGCGACAGCTTTTCCGATTTCTGCTGGAGAAACAACAACTTTAACACCGGCAGCTTCAAGAGCTTCCATTTTCTCTTTTGCAGTACCGGCACTCCCTGAAATAATCGCACCTGCATGACCCATACGTTTGCCTTTAGGAGCCGTTTGTCCCGCTATAAAAGCAACAACAGGTTTAGTGATTTGCTCTTTTATCAGTTTTGCCGCCTGGATCTCAAGGTCTCCACCGATTTCACCAATCATTACAATTGCTTCTGTTTCTGGATCTGCTTCAAACATTGGCAGAATCTGCTTGTATGAAAGTCCGATAATCGGATCTCCGCCGATACCAACAGCAGTAGAAATACCAAATCCTTCCTTTACAACCTGGTTGGCACCTTCGTAAGTAAGTGTTCCAGATTTGGAAATGAGTCCGACATTGCCTTTTTTGAAAATCATTCCAGGCATAATACCAATCTTACATTCTTCAGCTGTAATGATACCAGGACAGTTTGGCCCTATTGTTTTCATATTGTGTTTAGTAGCATATTGCTTGGCAAACATCATATCTTTAACAGGAGCCCCTTCTGTAATAATTACAGCAAGTTCAATTCCTGCATCAGCAGCTTCCATAACAGCATCTGCAACAAATGCAGGCGGAACAAAAACCATAGAAACAGTAGCACCGGTTACATCCACTGCATCTTTAACCGTATTAAAAACCGGTTTGCCCAAATGTGTTTCTCCACCTTTGTTTGGTGTTACACCACCAACAATATTTGTACCGTAATCAATACACTGCTCAGCATGAAAAGTACCCTCTTTACCGGTAAAACCCTGAACGATTACTTTTGTATCTTTATTTACTAAAATTGACATATCTTATAACTCTCCTTTTGCTGCAGCAACAGCTTTTGCAGCACCATCTGCCAAGTCTGTCGCTGGAATTACATTTGGTATATTTGCATTTTTAAGAATCTCTGCTGCTTCTGGCGCATTTGTACCGTCAAGACGAACAATAACCGGAACATGAACATCTACAAGTTTTGTAGCTTCCAAAATTCCATTTGCGATACGATCACATCGCACAATTCCACCAAAAATATTAACAAAAATAGCTTTGACATTTGGGTTTTTCAAAATGATTTCAAAACCTTTCGCAACTGTTTCAGCATTAGCACTTCCACCGACATCAAGGAAGTTTGCAGGTGTTCCGCCCATGTAGTTAATTGTATCCATAGTACCCATAGCGAGCCCTGCGCCGTTTACCATACAGCCGATTTCACCATCAAGAGCAATATAAGAAAGACCATACTGGGCAGCTTCACGCTCATCCGGATCTTCTTCTGAAATATCTCTCATTGCTTCAAGTTCAGGGTGGCGTCCAAGTGCCGAATCATCAAATCCCATTTTACCGTCAAGTGCAATAAAATCTCCAGAACCTGTTTTTACAAGCGGATTAATCTCTATCATCTCTGCATCTTTGTCCATATAAAGCTTATAAAGTTTAGAAGCAAAATCAATCATCTTACGCTGTTCGTTTTTGTCTGTAATTCCCAGACCAAAAACCAATTCACGACCATGGAAACCTTGAAATCCGATAGAAGGATCAATAGTAACTTTAATGATTTTTTCCGGAGTTTTTTCTGCTACAGTTTCTATGTCCATCCCGCCTTCAGTAGAAGCCATGATAATCGGCATTTCCTGTGCACGGTCAAGCACTACGGAAAGATAGAGCTCATCTTTAATGTCAGCACCGTCTTCTATATATACTTTTTGTACAAGTTTACCTTCAGGACCTGTCTGGTGTGTCACCAAAGTCATACCAAGAATTTCCTGGGCATACTGTTTTACTTCATCAAGACTTTTAGCCAGTTTTACACCACCGCCAAGTCCACGACCACCTGCATGTATTTGCGCTTTGATAACCCAGACAGGTCCACCTAACTCTTTTGCATTTTCTACAGCTTCTTCCACTGAATTTGCAATTTTACCTTTTGGTGTCGGAACACCATACTCAGCAAAAATTTCTTTTGCCTGATATTCATGTATATTCATTTATTCTCCTTGTTTAAAATTGAGGGATGCTTCTTTTTAAGCCTTATACGACTCGGAATTTAGTTCCTCGCTTGCATTGGCTTTTAAGCCTTATACGACTCGGAATTTAGTTCCTCGCTTGCATTGGCTTTTAAGCCTTAGGTGCAATCATCTCTTCCGGTTTTACATATTCGTCAAACTGTTCAGGTGTCAAAAGCCCGAGTTCGACAGCTGTCTCTTTCAATGTTGAATTGTTTGCATGCGCAGTTTTTGCAATTTTGGCTGCATTTTCATATCCGATATACGGGTTCAAAGCTGTTACAAGCATCAAAGAATCATGTAAATAATGATCTATTTTTGCCTCAACAGGTTTGATTCCCACAGCGGCATTATCATTGAAAGACACAATAGAATCAGCCAAAAGACGTACAGACTGTAAAAAGTTGTATGCTATAACAGGTTTAAAAACATTTAATTCAAAATTTCCCTGACTTGCTGCAAAACCGATTGTTGCATCATTTCCCATAACCTGACAGGTAACCATTGTTACCGCTTCACTTTGTGTAGGGTTTACCTTACCCGGCATAATAGAACTTCCCGGCTCATTTGCAGGAATTTCGATTTCACCAAGGCCGCAACGAGGACCTGATGCCAACCATCGCACATCATTTGCTATTTTCATCATATCAGCAGCAAGCGCTTTGAGCGCACCGTGGGCAAAAACAAGCGCATCATGGGAAGTTAAAGCATGAAACTTGTTTGGGGCTGTCACAAATTCATGCCCTGTCAATTCACTGAGTTTTTTAGCAACTCTTTCACCGAGTTCCGGATGAGCATTCAACCCTGTTCCGACTGCCGTTCCGCCAAGTGCCAACTCTCTAACTGCTTCAAGAGACTCTTTTGCCATCTTTTCACATTTGTTTAGCATCTCAACCCAACCGCTTATTTCTTGCCCAAGCGTAAGTGGTGTAGCATCCTGCAGGTGTGTACGACCGATTTTTACTATATGGGCAAAGGCTTCACTTTTTGCCTGTAAAGTAGCTTTAAGTTTTGCAATAGCAGGAAGAAGGTTCTCTTCGACAGCGATAACAGCCGCTACATGTAAAGCAGTCGGGTATGTATCATTTGAAGACTGTGACTTGTTAACATCATCATTAGGGTGTACAAGTTTTTCTTTTGTAAAATCTCCGCCCAAAATTTCAGTTGCACGATTTGCAAGCACTTCATTGTTGTTCATGTTTGATTGCGTACCTGAACCTGTCTGCCATACAACAAGCGGATAGTTTCCGTCAAGTTTTCCTGCCAACATATCATCAGCAGCCTGTGCAATTGCATCTGCTTTTTTTGCATCGAGTTTTCCAAGGTCTTTATTGACAAGTGCCACAGCTTTTTTCAGGTATGAAAATGCACGGGTAATCTCATATGGCATTTTTTCTTCACCGATTTTAAAGTTTTGAATACTTCTTTGTGTCTGCGCACCCCAATAAGCATCTTGCGGTACTTCGATTTCACCCATGGTGTCTTTTTCTATACGACTCTTCATTCTTTATTTCCCTTCAAAAAAATTGTTTTCTTTTAATGTGTCTATCAAATCCTGAACTGATTTACAAGATTTTGCGAACATTGCTTTTTCTTTTTCATCGAGTGTCACTTCAATGATTTTTTCAGCACCTTTTGCACCAAGCATTACAGGCACCCCCGAAACTACATCACTGTATCCGTATTCACCTTCAAGGCATACCGCACAAGGGTGAATCTGTTTTGTATCTTTTAAAATTGCATCTACCATAATCGCTGTTGATTTTGCAGGCGCATAATAAGCGGAACCTGTTTTTAGGTATCCCACAATTTCAGCACCGCCGTGACGTGTTCTGTCAACAATTTCGGCAATTTCATCATTTGTAAGCACATCTGACAAAGGCACACCCGCTACAGTCGAGTAGCGAGGAAGAGGCACCATATCATCTCCGTGTCCGCCCATAACCGAAGCACGAATCTGTCCGCCGCCATAACCAAGCTTCTCTTGAATAAATGCAGCCATTCTCGAACTGTCCAGAATTCCAGCCATTCCGATAACACGGCTTCTGTCAAATCCACTCTCTTTCAGTGCTACATAAGTCATCGCATCAAGCGGGTTTGAAACCATGATAACAACTGCGTTTGGAGAGTATTTTGCAATACCTTGAATAACTTCTTTTGTAATTTTTGCATTAATCATCAGTAAGTCATCACGACTCATACCAGGAAGTCTTGGACTGCCGGCAGTTACAACAACAACATCACAGTCAACCAAATCCGACATCTCTTCAGCAACTTTAACTACGGTATGACTTCTTACAGCAGAGGCTGCCTGAGACATATCCAAAGCCTTTCCTTTTGCTACATCTATTTTGTTGTCACGAAGAATAATTTCATGACACGACCCAAGCATTGCCAGAGAGTATGCTACTGTTGCACCAACATTACCAGCACCTACTATCCCTACTCTTTTTCCTTGACTCATATATGCTCCTTAATATTAAATAGTATGATGACCAGTACAGTACACTTAAACAATATGTGCGAACACATAACATTTAAGTATATTCAGACATCGAAAGTTTTAGATGAAACGGCATTCATCTTTTGTATATAGCACCTGTAAAATAAGAGTTACATAAAAAAGAGGAATATCGTGCATAAGTATACCTTACGCACGATATAATTCAACTTAGATTGAATCAATTATTGTATTCAATGTTGCAGACGGACGCATTGCTTTTTCAGCTTTGGCATCATCCGGGTGGAAATAACCACCGATATCTTTCGGAGAACCTTCCGCAGCAGCCAGCTCGGAAAGAATTTTTTCTTCATTTTTTATAAGTGTTTCGGCAATCGGTGTAAACTTTTCTGCCAAAGCAGTGTCAGCAGTTTGTGTACTTAATGCCTCAGCCCAGTAGCGTGCTACCCAGTAATGAGACGCTTTGTTGTCAGGCTCACCACATTTTCTGCTCGGCGCTTTATCATTGTCAAGGTATCCTTCGTTTGCTTTGTCGAGACCTTCTGTTAATGCACCGATTTTGCTGTCTTCACTTTTTTGGTACATCATTCTTAATGATTCGGCAAGTGCCAGGAACTCACCTAATGAGTCCCATCTGAGGTGACCACACTCTAAGAACTGATCCACATGCTTAGGAGCAGAACCACCGGCACCTGTTTCAAATAAACCGCCGCCGGCCAACAATGGAACAATTGAAAGCATTTTTGCAGATGTTCCAAGCTCTAAAATCGGATACATATCTGTCAAGTGGTCACGAAGAACATTACCGGTTACAGAGATTGTATCTTTACCTGCTCTTACTCTTTCATTTGTAAATCTTGTAGCAGAAGCAATATCCATAATTTTAATATCCAGACCTGTCGTGTCGTGATCATTTAAATACTTGTTTACTTTTTGAATCATCTGCGCATCATGTGCACGATCTTCATCCAACCAGAATACAGCAGGGTTTCCTGTGATTCTTGCACGTTCAACCGCCAAACGTACCCAGTCTTGAATCGGGATATCTTTCGCACGAGACATTCTCCAGATATCACCTTTTTCACACTCAAATTTCATAAGTTCCGTACCGTCTTCGGCAGTAACTGTAACCGTACCGCTCTCTGCAAGTTCAAAAGTTGTCGGGTGAGAACCATACTCTTCTGCTTTTTGTGCCATAAGACCGACATTCGCAACATTTCCCATAGTAGTTACATCATACTGTCCGTTTTTCACACAGTCAGCTACCATCTCTTGGTGAAACATTGCATAGGTACTGTCAGGAATAACAGCAACACACTCATCAGCTGCACCTGTTCTGTCCCATTGTTTACCGCCTTCGCGAACAACTACAGGCATAGAAGCATCAATAATCACATCGTTTGAAGCATTAAAGTTTGTTGTCCCTTTGTCAGAATCAACCATTGCAATTCTTGGTGCATCGGCATCAACTACAGCCTGGAATGCAGCTTTGATTTCTGCCTCTTTAGCATGACCGGCAATTTTTTTCTCCAAGTCACTCATACCAAGGTTTGGATTTACACCCAGTTCGGCAAAAAGGTCTGCATATTTGTCAAAAACTTCTTTGAAGAAAACCTGGAATGCATGTCCGAACATAATCGGATCAGAAATTTTCATCATTGTAGCTTTGAGGTGAATAGACCATATAACACCTTTTTCTTTTGCTTCATCAATACTTTTTTGAATAAACGCTCTTAACTTTTTCACTGACATAAATGTACCGTCAAGAATTTCTTTCTCAAGCGCATCAATGGTTTTTAACTCTTTGCCGTTTAATGCAATTGTTACTTTTTGTGCTTTGTCCATCGTAACTGATTTTTCATTTCCATAAAAATCACCGTCACCATTCATGTGAGCAACATAAGCTTTTGAGTTTTCAGCAAAAGGCTTGAGTCTGTGTGGATGTTTCTGTGCATATTTTTTAACTGCATGTGCTGCACGTCTGTCAGAGTTTCCTTCACGCAGGACAGGGTTAACCGCAGAACCAAGACAAGTACTGTATTTGGCCTGGATAGCTTCCTCTTCAGCATTTGCAGGATTTTCCGGATAGTTCGGAATGTCATATCCTTGAGACTGAAGTTCGGCAATACAGTCTTTTAATTGACCAACTGAAGCAGAAATATTTGGAAGCTTAATAATGTTCGCTTCCGGTTT
This sequence comes from Sulfurimonas sp. SWIR-19, assembly GCF_020410885.1. GTDB lineage: Bacteria > Campylobacterota > Campylobacteria > Campylobacterales > Sulfurimonadaceae > Sulfurimonas > Sulfurimonas sediminis. Next base: position 1,263,039 of record NZ_CP084578.1, read on the forward strand.
TTGCACAAGTTCACCAAGCTTAGACAATTCATCTTCTCCAAGACCCATTGCTGCTAAAACTCTCCCTGCAAGTGAAATATCACTAGTTACAACTTCTACACCTGCTTCTTTTGTAAAAGCATTTACGATTGGCAATAAAGAATATGTTGCTAAAGCCGGAGCTTCATCAATTTTTGACCAAATAATTTTTGACATGTTCTGTCCTTCTGAGTTAATATTTATTCATAAATTATATACTTATGAACTTTACGAATTAAATAATAACACTTAAGAGAAACAAACCGTGCATTGACAGGAAAAAGTTCACATTATCTTTCTTTTTTGTTTCATTTTGTAGCACGCTTTATGTTGCGTAAATGTGTAGAATAGTTACATGTAAAGTTATGTGTTCCTTTTTTGGATTTCATAAAATAGAGATAGTCTGTTTTTTTAGGAAATACCGCAGCCCGTATGGCATCAATACTTACATTGCAGACAGGAGCAGTTGGAAGCCCTGCATGTCTGTATGTATTGTATGTTGTAGTATCATTTTTAATTCGGTAGGGTGTGACCTTTTGATGCGAATACTTTCCGTAGTTAAGCGTTCCGTCCATTTGCAGTTTCATCCCTTTACTTATCCTGTTGTATATAACAGAACTCACCAAGGGCATCTCTTTTACACTGGCTGATTCTTTTTGAATTATGGATGCTATTGCTACATATCGAAACCATTTTTTTTCATTATAATTGCCGAAAAACTTTAGCGAGAGTTCTTTCATTTTTCTGTGTGAGCTGTTTAGTAACACTTTTATAAGTTCTTTTTCCGTAATACCCAAAGGAAGTCTGTAGGTATCAGGAATAAAAACGCCCTCTTTCATTGGAGCATACTTGTTGAATTCATTTTGCAGTTTTTGTCTGTTGAGATGCAAATTACTTGCCAGTTGATTTAAAAATATATAAGTAGTCTCTCCAGGAATAAGTGTAACATTTTGCAAAGCTGCCTTGGATCTTGTCAGTTTATATAAAAAATCCGCTTTGGTGTTAACCCTTGTCTGTAAATTTATCCATCCGCTTTGAGGGGAGCCAATCATCCGTAAAAGAAAAGAATCGATTTTGCAGACATCATAATTTTTAGACTGCAATTGTGTTATAATTTTATTAATAGAGCCTGCAGGAATATAGAGGACTTTGGGCGTATAAATAGGTTTATTAAGGTAGTACATGAAAGATAATGCAATCACAAAGATTATTGCGAAAACATACGCGAGTATAGTTGTTTTTTTTACTTTCATGTTTCTTCTTCTTGTTGGTTTGTTTATAGTTTTACAAAATGGATTATATCTTGATAATGTTTCTATATCAAATATTCATGCAAAAAGTATTTATATCAAATGGGACGACAGACTTACTGTTTCTGTTAAAACCTTAAAAATTGACAGACAAAACAACAAAACAGCCAACAGTGTCAGTTTTAAAGAGTTCAGCAAATATCTTAAAATTGTTACGCAAACAACACACTGGTTTCGCGCTCTTGTTGTCAGCAACATAGTGTTTGGCAATGCCACAGGCTCTTTTAAATACACGAGTAGTGACCAGGGCTTTTTTGTTTTTCAATCTCCGGATTTTGATTTTGAATCGAAAATTTATGCAAAAGCAGATCTGCTCAGAGTCGTAATAAAAAAGTTTCAAGACAAAAAAAGGGCTGTCAATATAAAAGGCAGTGTTATTTTTGATACACAGGCGCAAAAAGTATACACAAAAATTGACCTTGATATTCATAATGATGCAGACCTTACTGTTTATGCAATTGCAGATGAAAAACAACTCATTTACAATGTTGTCAGCAACAAACACATAACTGATATTTCTCACCTGATAAAAATCGCACATTTGCCAAAAGAAGTAATATACTGGGCATATACTGCCATTAAAATGCAATATCTTGATATTCAAAAATTTCATGGTTTTATTGATTATAATGATTTGCAAAATGCTTATAAAAATATATATATCCAGGCAGTTGCACAAAAACTCATCTATACATACAATCCAAAACTTGAGGCCGTAAAAAGCAGGCAGACAAACCTTGAATTTAAAAAGGGTGTTTTATATATAAAACCTCAAAATACTTTGACGTACGGAATGAACTTAGGAAAAAGCTGGCTTAAAATTGACTTCAATAAAAAAGAAGAACTCTTAACACTGCATTTGCTGTTTGAGGGTATGCTTAACAAAGATATGTTACATGTATTGAACACCTACAAAATAAAACTGCCTTTTTTACAAAGAAAAGGCACACTCAATACAGACTTAACGATAGAGGTCAACCTGCATACAATTGATGTAGATGCCAAAGGAGACTTTTATACCAAAAAAGCAAACTTTGACTACCTTGGACTGAATATAGATATTTTCAATACGCACATACATCTTGATAATTATGATGTGCTGATAGATAAAATGCAGGCAAAATACAAAGAGATTGCTGCGGCAAATGTATATGTAAACTTTAATGCAAAGAAATCAATAGGAACAATAAACTTAAACTTTCACAAAATAGAGACACAGGGCCTCTCTCTTGATACACAAAAAGGACCGTTGCATGTAGCCTACCGTATTAATCCAAAGCAGGACACAATAGATATAGATTCTTCAAAATGGCAGTATAAAAACAAAATTATTACACTTGACAAGCTCTCAGCGGATTTTGATCTGAAAAAACTGCAGGCAAATATACCGGCAACGTATTTTAATATCTGGAAAATGACAAATGGGTATGTCAACGGAATAATAGACCTCAATGCATCTAAAATAAATCTTGATGTAGATCTCTTAAAGCTACAGTACAGCGGTATAGAACTCACACAAACAGTAACACCGTTACGAGTACAATACGACAAGACTTTATCTGTCTCTTCGCAGGAAGATATATTTTTCAATGTTAACGGTTCACAATACAAAGCAAGCAATTTTTATATAAATTTTGACAAACAAAGTATATATTTAAAACATACATTTTTACAAATCAGTGATTATATCAGTACAAAAGTCTATGCCTATTATGATTTTGATTCAAAAAAAGCACATATAAGTTTAAATGACTTTGTATTGAAAAATCCAAAAACAGATGCCATCCTCTATAAAAACAACAAAATAATGCTAGGCGGGTATATTGACGGTGAAAACATTACAATAGATTCACGAGAACTTGATGCTTCTTTTGTATCCAATGAAAAACAATGGAAGTTAACACTTAATGCTATTGAGATTCTTGCAAAAAAATCACGTTTTTTACAAAAGTATAAACTCAATGAAGGGAAAATCAGTTTTTATAAAAAAAACGATGCCCCCCATACTCAGTTTAGCGCGACTTTACACTATCCTTATCATTTACTGGTCAACAAAAACAAGGAAGTCAGTACCTACACGGTAACAGGAGAAATTACAAAAAAGCAAAAAATTTATCTCAATGTAAACAAGAAAATGCACATTAAAATAGATAAAGATGTTGCAGTCAAAATACATGATGCCGGTCTGAATGTAGATGCTATTGTCAAATTTACAAAACAAATAACAAAACAGTCAAATGCAAAAACAAGCAACTTTAAGCTTTCCGTAGATGCGATAGATTCCTATCTTTATCTTGGCAACAACCGATACGCTGTTTCAGATACAATGCATCTGCAGTATTACAATAATATCTTAACAGCACAACTGATTCATAAAAAAGGAAATGCAGGATTTAAGCTTGAAAACAATACTTTTCATCTTTATGGAGAAAACTTTAATGATAAATTTATGGAAAAACTCTTTGCCCCGTCTAAATTCAGTGGCGGGAGTCTGGACTTTTCTATGAATGGAACACTTGAAGACTACAAGGGTGTTTTTTACATGCATGATACTATAATGATTGACTATAAACTTCTAAATAATATCCTGGCTTTTGTCAACACAATACCCTCTCTTGTTACTTTTTCACTGCCGGGTTACAGTAAAAAAGGTTTACATGTAAAGAATGCCTATGTAAAATTTCATGCAAAAAAAGGTGTTTTTGATATTTCAGATATTTATCTTGAATCCAAAGAGTTGACAATACTCGGAAAAGGGAGCGCGGATGTCAACAGGAACAGTATCAATTTGGTTTTAAATCTAAAAACAGACCTGGGAAGTAATCTCTCAAAAGTACCACTTGTCGGTTATATTATTTTTGATGGAAAAAGTATATCAACCACACTCAAAGTTACAGGAAAGCTCAGCGATCCTACTATAAATACCATGGTTGCCAAAGATATTATTGTAGCACCGCTCAATATCATCAAGCGAACACTTACCTTTCCTTTTAAAGTACTTCAAAAACTCTTCTAGGAATTTTTACTACTCATTTCGAAGAACAGTCAGTATGTCTACTTCACTTGCCTTTTTGGCAGGATAATAAGAAGAAGCGACAACGATACCAAAAGCACCTGCGACAATAAAAACAAAATCATGCAGTGTCAAGTCCAGAGGAAGTCTTGAGGTAGGATAAACATCTTTTGGCAAAGAGACAATATCAAAAGTACTCAGTAGCCATATACCGCTCAATCCAAAGACAATACCGGCTAAAATACCGGTAATTCCTATAACAATTCCCAGATACAAAAATACCTTTTTAATTTCAGATGTCGTTGCACCCAAAGAGAGCAAAAGTGCAATTTCGCCTCTTCTGTTCATTACAGTCATTAAAAGAGAAGAGATGATATTGATAGAAGCAATAAGAATAATAAGCATCAGGACAATAAAAAGAGAGGTTTTTTCCATTTCCAAAGCAGCAAAAAAATTCATATTGTCTTCCCACCAACCTTTTATTGTTACACTGATTGGCAGCACTTTTTTTATTTTTTCTATATCTTTTCGTGGATATTTGGAATATATATGAATACCGTCATATTCATTTGAAGCCATATGCTCTATGGTCTGCATAGCCTCCAGTGTTGTGTAAGAGTATGCTTTGTCATAAGCCGAAAGTCCTGAATCAAAAAACGACTTGATCTTAAAGCGCTTTATTTTTGGAGTAACAGAGAGTCCGCCCGGTTCTACATTTGTAAAAATATACATCAGTTTATCATTTACATGTAAATTAAATTCTTCTTTAAGAGTTTTTCCTACAACAACATCAAATTTTTTAAAGGTGTGCCCCGTAATTGCCTTGGCAAGTACCGAATTGACTTTCGCTTCATCCTCAAGATTGACACCAAAGAGATACCCACCTTCGAGTCTCGAACCGCTTCTGGCCATCACAGAAGATTGAATGTAAGGGCTAAACTGCAAATGAGGAAATTTTGCTTCCAAATCCATAAGCAGATTACTGTTTACAGCACCGTAAAATTTTGGAATGATGGTCAGAGGGTAGTTCATAACAGTCAGTTTGTCTTTAAACTCCTTGTCAAAACCATTCATAAGGGCCATGGCAATAAGAAGTACCATAACACCGAGCGTAATTCCTATAAAGGCTAAAAGTGCAGATATAAAGATAAAAGGCTGATCCTTGTCAAAGCGTAAAAATCTTTTAACAAGGTAAGAAACTATTGATTTTTTCAAGAAGCAAAAACACCTTTTTTCGGACCGCTTTTTCCGCAGCATTGTTTATACTTTTTTCCGCTTCCGCACGGACAGGGGTCATTTCTTGCTATTTTTTTACTCACAACAAAATCATCTTCTGCATCAATGTCTACATTGTCATGATGGTTAAGCCGCATCAATGCTTCTTGTGCTTTTTTCTCTTCTTCAAGCTGTTTGGAAATTCTGGCAGCTTCTTCTTCCGGAGACTCCATCTGAAACTGTATAATCTGCAAGGTTTTAATAGTGTTGAATTTAATATCATTAATTAATTCGCCAAAAAGACCAAAACTCTCCTTTTTGTACTCAACAAGAGGATCTTTTTGATTATATGCACGCAGACGAATACCTGTTTTCATATTGTCCATTGCGTAAAGATGTTCTCTCCAGGCATTATCCAACTCTTTAAGATAAAACTCTTTTTCTATATCTTGTCTTGTCTGTTCATCCAGCACACCCATCTTCTCATCATAAGCAGTTTTCAACAGTTCTGTAACTTTTGCATATAATTCTTCATATTCCAACTCTTTTAGCTGTTCAGTGTCCAGATCAAAATTCATCTCTTCTTTGAGAAGCTGGGAGAGTTTTTCAAGATTAAAATCTTCTTTGTCTGCACCGGCAAATATATCAGAACGAGCTAAAAGATTTGCAACATACTCTTCTCTGATTTCATCGATTTTAGCAGCAATATCATAATCATCACTTAAAAGCTGATTTCTGAATTTGTACACGATTTTTCTTTGCTCATTTGCAACATCATCATACTCAACAATTTGCTTACGCCCTTCATAGTGCATATTTTCAACTTTTTTCTGTGCTTTTTCAACTGCACGGGTTACCATTCTTGATTCTATATATTCACCGTCTTCAACACCGAGTCTTTCCATAATAGACTTGATTTTATCACTGCCGAATATTCGTAAAAGATTGTCTTCAAGTGAAAGATAAAATTGTGTTGTTCCGGGATCACCCTGACGCCCGGAACGTCCGCGTAGCTGGTTGTCAATACGGCGGTTTTCATGTCTCTCTGTTCCGATGATATACAAACCACCGAGCTCTTTTACTTCATCACTTACCTTAATGTCAACACCACGTCCTGCCATATTTGTTGCAATGGTTACAGCACCCTTTGCACCGGCATGTTTGATGATCTCACTCTCTTGCGCATGGTTTTTTGCATTTAAAACAGTATGGGCAATTTTTTCTTTCTTCAGGATTTCATGTAAAACTTCAGACTTTTCAATAGAAGCCGTACCTATTAAAATAGGTTGTCCTGATTTGCTTAGTTTTTTAATAGTTTCAATGACAGCTGTAAATTTCTCTTCTTCTGTTTTGTATATTAAATCATTCAAATCTTTTCTTGCAATCGGAATATTTGTAGGAATGGAAACAACATCCAGATTGTAAATCTGTGCGAATTCTGTTGCCTCTGTTTCGGCAGTACCTGTCATTCCCGCAAGTTTGTCATACATTCTAAAGTAATTTTGAAAAGTAATATCTGCAAGTGTTTGTGTTTCTTCTTTGATTTCTACACCCTCTTTGGCTTCAAGTGCCTGGTGCAGACCTTCAGAAAAACGGCGTCCTTCGCTTAATCGACCCGTAAATTCGTCAACAATAACAACTTCCCCCTCATTGACAACATAATCAACATCTTTTTCAAAAAGATAATTTGCTTTTAAAGCCTGGTCAAGCATGTGTGGCAAAGAAGCGTTTTCTGCACTGTAAAGATTTTCAACACCAAAAAGCTCTTCCGCTTTTGTAATACCCTCTTCTGTAATTAATATTACTTTGTCTTTTTCATCAACAGTAAAATGTTCTTCTTTATTCAACTCCAAAGCAACTCTGTTTGCTTTGAGATAATCCTGCATATTTCTGTTTGTAGGCCCTGAAATGATCAAAGGCGTTCTCGCCTCATCAATTAAAATAGAATCCACTTCATCGACAATTACAAAATTATGTCCACGCTGTACCATCTGGTCTTTTGAATAACTCATATTGTCACGTAAATAGTCAAAACCGAACTCATTATTTGTACCGTAGGTAATATCTGCATCATATGCCGCTTTTTTTTCAATCGGGTCATGCATATCTTCTAAAATAGTCCCTACACTATAACCCAAAAAGTTATACAATACGCCCATCTCTTTTGCATCACGAGAGGCCAGATAATCATTTACTGTAACCAAATGAACGCCCTTGCCTGTCATTGCATTGAGCGTAATGGCAAGTGTAGCCACAAGGGTTTTTCCCTCACCGGTTTTCATTTCGGCAATTCTGCCCTCATGTAAAACCATACCGCCTATCAGCTGAACATCAAAATGACGCATATTCAAAACACGTTTTGCAGCTTCTCTTGTAATGGCAAAAGAATCATACAGTACATCATCAAGACTCTTTTCACCACTGCGTACACTTTGTTTCAAATCTTCAAAAGCATTTTTGAGTGCATCATCACTTAAAACTTCATATTTACTTTCAAGTTCATTAATCTTTTTAACTTTTTTCGCATATTTTTTTAATTCTCGGTCATTTGCAGTACCAAATACCTTACCCATGAATGCTTGTAGCATTTGCAACCTTATTATCGTCACTATATAATTTACTATATAGTAATCGCTGAAATTGTTCTTATTTTATCACATTAAATCTAATAAATAGTATAAATGCAAAAAAATTTATACATATCAAATCTAAAAAAATACTTAAACCTCAAAAACAAAATTTTAAATTGCTTTTGGTTCTCATTTATTTCCATAATTATATCTCTTGTATACCTATTTTTTTAAGATAATAAAATGTTTCATCATAATATTCTGGCAATCGTGTTTTGTCATCTACTGATCCAAAAGGTATAAATATTATCATTCCTTGCCTAGCTCTTGTTAGTAAAACTCTATAAGTATTAAGTAAATATTCTTTTATATTCTCTTTATGAATATTTTGCCACTTCGTTCCCTTAAATTTTCTAAACATCCATTGACCATTGTGAAGATAAAAATCTCCATCCCAACATACACAGGTCCAATCAAGTTCTAATCCTTGAATATCAAACTCTGTCGCAATTTCTTCATGAAAATATGAAGACCTAATATCCTCTTTATTATTTAAGAACCAAATAGGAGCATCAATTTGATTCTTCACATTTATCCCAAATGGTCTTAATCTATATGCACCAGATGAAGCCATAACACCACTTCTTTCACTCCCTATAGATTTTTCTTGTAACCATCTTTTTGCCTTTTTAAAATCTCGTGTAAGCATTATGGGGTAAGTATTTATTAAAAAGTTGTTATATAATTTTTTTGATCTTGTAAGATTAATATTTAAAACTGACTGAATAAAATCTGATAATTTTTCTGATCTAAATGATCTAACTGAAACAGATAAATGTAAGTTCTCATCAATTTTAGCATTATCCTTTAACCATTCTTTTAAAGTATCATTTTTTAGATAGTTTTTATCTTCTATAATTGAGCCTGATAAATAAATATCCCAATCTTGAAAATAAGCCTGTAAAGATTCAATCCACTCTTCTAATCCAGCCTCACCCGTATTTATTTCTTGACCACCACCTATTAAACAAATTATAGTGCACCAATCTTCATGACGATTCATCACATCAATTAAAAACTTTGGTTCAGATGAGTCAAAGTTGTCCAGTCCTTTCTTTCTTTTCATAAAAGAACTTGTTTGTTCTTGATTCCAAGCCCGTTGAGCCTCGTCAAACACTACTGCCTTTTCAATAGGGGCCTTATCGCTAATTAAAGAATCATCACGAAAATGATGAATATTTTGAATGAATGCATGTGTTTTTATAGCAGCTTCTTTTTTTGTTAATTTTTGTCCTTGCTCTTTTGCATTCTTAACTTCATCTCTTGTTAAAGCTTCTCTTAAGACATCAACTAATGGACCATTTCCTGATAAAAAAACCGCATGTTCATTTTCATCGATATTCATTCTTTCATTTGCAATATTTAACCCTGCAAGTGTTTTTCCTGCTCCAGGAACTCCTGTTATAAAGCAAATTGATTTTTTATGCATTTTTTTCGCATTAGTAATTATTTGATTTATTTTATCTGTAGTTATTGATAAATTGATTGCTCCAGAATCTGATCTTGAGATTTCTTTTACATTATGACCTTTATATAGTACCTGGGCTGCTTCAACTATAGTAGGTGTTGGTTTATACCTGGAACTTTCCCATGTTAGTGGGCATAAATCATATTCCTTGCCTAGAGATAAACATCTCTCAATCACATTCAAAATAGAATTTTTATTAACGAGAAGAGGTTTATATAGATTATCTTGTAATGGTTCAATTATATTTTCTCTACTATTTGCTTCAGTGGCGATAAGTATTGGAAATAATTTGTGAATATGACTTCCTTCATGAAAGTTCTTTAAATCTTGTGAATAATCTATAACTTGTTCAATCGCATTGTTATCATATGTAGATGAACCAACTTTAAATTCAACAACAAATATTGAATCATCCAAAATAATTATATTATCAACACGTTTTCCCATTCTCGGAATTGAAAATTCAAAGAATATATAACCATTCGTATACTTGTAAAATATTTTCTTTAATAATTCTATTTGTTTTATCCAAGCATTTTTCTGCAAATCTTCTAAAGCATGATTATGATGCCTTGCTAAGTTACCAAGTATTTTATTTGTATCTTCTTGAATAAATTCACCTAAATGATTTGAATAATAGGATCTTTGCATTTAATATATTCCTTGTGTCTGTTAAACTGTCTATAAACACATTATATACAAATATATGTTATTTTTAATACTCTATAGTTATCTATTGTCTGAGTATAAATGAATAATTTGCTATAATTTCTTTCCAAAGGAGAGAAATGAAAAGAATAATTTTAGCTGCATTGTTAGTAACATCTGGCTATGCAAGTATAAAAAATATAAACAGTTTTGAAGCAGATTTTTTACAAAAAATAGTAGATGACAAAGGAGTGAAGATAACATATACGGGGCATGTAACAGCTTCTAAACCTCGTTATGCTCTTTGGCAGTATACAAAACCTGTGCAAAAAAGCGTTTATATTTTACAAAATAAAATTGTAGTTATTGAACCGGAGTTAGAACAGGTCATCATTAAACATCTTAATGGAGATTTTGATCTTTTTAAAATTATTCACAATGCAAAAGAGATTGCCAAAGGGAGTTATTTAGCGAATTTTCAGAATAAAGCGTACATCATAAAAACAGAAAATTCCATAATTAAATCTATTTCATACAAAGATGAACTTGAAAATGATATAAAGATTGTATTTAAAAATCAAAAAATAAATAAAAAAATATCGCAAGATAAATATGTACCGGATATTCCGGATGAGTATGATATAGTCAGTGAGTAAACAGAAACGGAGAAAATCCCCGTTTCTGCATACAGCTAGTTAAGCTTATAATCTTTTATGAGGTTGAAGTTTAGATATTTATAGATATCGTCTTCTTTGCCTTGTATTTTTTTCGTTAACTCCAGGTACTCTTCTTTTGTCGGAATTTTTCCAAGAAGTGAACATACAGCTGCAAGCTCAGCAGAACCAAGATAAACCTGTGCTTCTTTTCCTAAACGGTTGTCAAAGTTACGTGTTGATGTTGAAAATACTACTGCACCGTCTGATACACGCGCCTGATTCCCCATACATAATGAACATCCCGGAACTTCCGTTCTTGCACCTGCAGCACCAAAGATTGCATAGTAACCATCTTCAAGAAGTTGTTTTTCATCCATTTTTGTCGGAGGACAAACCCATAAACGGGTAGGAACAGCACCTTCGCCTTTTAACACTTCACCGAGTGCACGATAGTGACCGATATTTGTCATACATGAACCAACAAATACTTCATCAATTTTATGCGGACGCTTAGGATCAGCTAAAATTTCTGAAAGTGTAGCAACATCATCCGGATCATTCGGACATGCCAAAATTGGCTCTGTGATTTGATCTAAATCAATCTCAAGCACTGCAGCATACTCTGCATCTTCATCTGCTTTCATCAGTTCAGGTTTTTCCAACCACTCTTCCATTTTCACAATACGACGTGCCAATGTACGATGATCTTCGTATCCTGCATCAATCATAGAATTTAAAAGTGTAATATTTGATTTCAAATATTCTATAACAGGTTCTTTGTCCAGCTGTACAGTACATGCCGCTGCAGAACGCTCTGCCGATGCATCAGAAAGTTCAAATGCCTGCTCAGCTTTTAGATCAGGTAAGCCCTGAATTTCCAAAATACGTCCGGCAAAAATATTTTTCTTTCCTTTTTTCTCAACTGTTAAAAGACCTTCTTTTATAGCTTGATGAGGAATAGCATTAACCAAGTCACGTAATGTGATTCCCGGTTGCATTTTTCCTTTAAATTTTACAAGAACTGATTCTGGCATAGTCAAAGGCATAGAACCTGTAACTGCTGCAAATGCAACGATTCCAGAACCACCAGGGAAAGAGATACCGATAGGAAAACGGGTATGTGAATCTGCACCGGTACCTACAGTATCCGGAAGAACCATTCTGTTTAACCATGAGTGGATAATACCATCACCAGGACGAAGCGCAACACCCGAACGGTTTGCAATAAAGTCAGGTAATGTATGGAACATCTTAATATCTGACGGTTTTGGATACGCAGATGTATGACAGAAAGTCTGTAATACCAAATCAGCATTAAATCCAAGTGCGGCAAGTTCTTTGATTTCATCTCTTGTCATAGGACCTGTTGTATCTTGAGACCCGACTGTACTCATTTCAGGCTCACAATACATACCCGGACGAACACCATCCATTCCACATGCTTTACCAACCATTTTTTGTGCTAAAGTATACCCTTTACCAGTATCTTCAGGCTGATCAGGCGTCAAGAAAATATCAGCTGGAGCTTTTCCTAAAACACTGCGTGCTTTGTTTGTAAGTCCACGACCGATAATAAGTGGAATACGCCCGCCTGCACGTACTTCATCAGTAATAGTGTTTGGTTTTAATGTAAATGTAGCGATGCATTTACCATCTTTATGCGCTTCACCTTTATACGGATAGATGTCAATAACATCACCTGTCTCCATTTGAGAAACATCAAGTTCGATTGGAAGTGCTCCTGAGTCTTCTGCTGTTGCAAAGAAAATTGGTGCGATTGTTCCACCAAGAATGACACCGCCGGTACGTTTGTTTGGAACACCTGGAATATCCTCTCCCATGTGCCACTGTACGGAGTTAATACCTGACTTACGGCTTGAACCTGTACCAACAACATCTCCAACATAAGCAACAGGATGCCCAAGTTCTTTAAGTCTGTTAATAGTTCCTATAGGGTCTTCCATTTTTGCCCCAAGCATAGAGTTCGCATGTAGAGGAATGTCTGAACGTGTAAATGCTTCAGAAGCAGGAGATAAATCATCAGTGTTTGTTTCACCAGAAACTTTAAACACGGTAACAGTTAATTTTTCAGGAAGTTCAGGTTTTTTTGTAAACCAGTCAGCATCTGCCCATGCATTTAAAACGTGAGTTGCTGCAGTCACACCTTTTTTATGTAACTCTTCAACATCATTAAATGCATCATATACCAATAATGTACTGGAAAGCGCTTCAATAGCTGCTGCAACAACTTTTACATTTTTTGATGTCAAAGCATCGATTAATGGTTTTACATTATAACCACCAAGCATCATACCAAGCATTTGGACAGCTTTTTCAGGTGGAATAGCTGCTACATGATGGTCTTCACTTGCCAATTCGTTTAAAAATGCTGCTTTGACATAAGCTGCATCATCTACACCCGGAGATACACGATTTTCTAAAAGATCCAGCATCTCTTCAACATATTCACCTGTTTTAATAAACTCGATAACTTCTACTGTCTGTTCAGCAGTAAGAGGTAATGGAGGGACACCAAGTGCCGCTCTTTCTTCTACATGTGCTTTATAGTCTTCTCTAAATCCCATAATACTTCCTATTGTAAATTTAATTTGGGGACATTATAGCTAAAAGAAAAGTAATCATATCGACAGTGTTACGAATCTATACACATATATTTTGTGAAATTGCCTTAATGTATCGAAAAGTAACACTAAAGTCCGCGTTTTGCAATTTCAGTGCAGATGATTTCTCTGTCACTGCCCATATAGTTATTTTTGAGCCATAACAGATAAGAGTCAGGCAGTTCACTGTAAAGCATTCCTTTGTATTGCCCAAAAGAAATTCTGGCACTGCTTTGCGTAGCATAAACAGCTTCTTCAACCAAAGCTTCTACATGTAACACAGTAAGAAGCTTTACAAATTCCTGATATTCAAGCTTTTTTCCAATACTGAATGTATAGCTAGCAAAATCAAAGTACCCATTTCTTTGCGTAACAAATGCTTCTATTTCCTGTATCTGTTCAACACGTAATTTTTCCAGGTTCTTTACATGTACACGAAAAGAATCTTTTTGTTTTATAAATATGAAATGTGGTTTTGGCACTACAATATCTCTCTGACACCCTTGGCATTTGGAGAAGAGAGCACTCCTTCATTTTCAAGCTGTTCTATTACTCTTGCAGAACGGTTATATCCAATCTGGAGTTTTCTTTGCAGATAAGAAATAGATGTTTTTTTGTCAGTTAAAACTACATTTTTCGCCTCTTCGTACAAAGGATCAAGCTCTTCGTAACTTTCATTAGAGCCTGAAGCAGAACCGCCTTCTGCATTTGTCTCTTCTATCAAAAAGCTTTTGTCATAATTTGGCTCTCGCTGCGCTTTTATAAAATCTACAATCTTCTCTATCTCTTCTTCTGTAGCCCAGGGAGCATGCAGGCGTACTAAAGCCGGTGAACCCGGAGGCGTAAAGAGCATATCTCCACGCCCCAGAAGTGATTCTGCACCCATTTGGTCTAAAATGATTTTAGAATCAACCTTTTGTCCTACTCTGTAGGATATACGAGAAGGCAAGTTTGCTTTAATAAGCCCCGTAACAACATCAACAGACGGTCTTTGTGTCGCGATGATAAGATGAATTCCACAGGCACGTGATTTTTGTGCAAGCCTTGCGATAGAGAGTTCAACATCTTTGCCACTTGTCATCATCAAGTCAGCCAATTCATCAATAATTACAACGATATAAGGGAAATGTTCACCACCCTCTTTTTTTACTTTTTCATTATAATTTTCAATGTTTTTTGTTCGACTCTCAGCCATTAGTTCGTAACGCCGTTCCATTTCACCTACCATATTGTTAAGTGAGACAATAGCCTGTTTTGGTTTTGTAATGACAGGAGTAAGCAGATGCGGGATATCATTGTATATGGAAAACTCCAGCATTTTCGGATCAATCATCAAAAGACGCAACTGATCAGGAGAGTTTTTATACAAAAGCGAAAGTATCATAGCGTTAATACCGACACTTTTCCCGCTTCCGGTTGTACCTGCTATAAGCAAATGCGGCAGTTTTTTCAAATCAGTAATAAAAGGCTTGCCGACAATGTCTTTTCCAAGTGCTATAGTAAGCGGTGAAGCCGAGTCTTTAAAGAGTTTGTCATCTAAAAGCTCACGCAGATAAATGGTATCTACTGTTTCATTGGGAATCTCTATCCCGACAACATCTTTTCCAGGAATAGGTGCCTGAATACGGATAGTCTCCGCTGAAAGCGCCATCGCCAAATCGTCTTGGAGGTTAAGTATTTTACTCACCTTTACATTGGCTGCTGGTTTAAACTCAAAGGTAGAAACGACAGGACCCGCATAGGTACGCACAACATCCCCGTCAATTTTAAAATGTGCCAACTTTTCAATAAGATAGCGTATCTTGTCATCAAGCTCTTTTTCATCCACATTATGTATTGTTTTATTTGGCTTTTGCAAAAAATCTACAGAAGGCAGTTTAAAGTTTTTGGGTTTTTCTACCTTTCCTTTTTCAATATTGGCCAGGAGTTTTGTATTTTCTTCAAGTTCATCAACGATCACAGTATTTTTATGCTCTTTTACATTCGCGGCAATATCCAATATCGTTTTTTTTGTTTCACTTGTTTCTTCTGCCGCTGTATGCTTTTCTTCTTTTTCATCCCCTTTTTTTGTCTTCACTTTTTTTTCTTTTCTCAGATATGCCGGTTTGTCTATCTCTTCTTCTTGGGCTTGTTCGGCATGCTCTGTCTCTTTGTTCTCTTCTTTTTGCATGATTTCATCTTGTTGCAAGGTCTCGCTATGTTCCTTTTCAACAAAAATTGCTGCATTCTTCGGTTTGTTGGATTTGAGTGAAGATATGACTACATGTAAGATCTCCGAACTGCTTTTATCAAAAAGAATCACCATGGCAACCGCTGTAATTATAAACCAAAAGACCCATAATCCGAAAACACCGATATAGGGAGATAAAAAGTCTACAAAATCTGCACCGAATTTTCCTCTGTATTCATTTGTAACAAGCAGGGCCTGTGCGATAAGAGAAGAACATAAAAGCAAAAAAGAAGCAACACTCAGTTCTAATTTTCTAAAACCAAAAGATGTATCTTTATACAGGAAATACAAAGGAAACAGCAATATAAAGAGATATATAAATGATATATAACCAAAATAAAGCTGGTTGTAAGAAGAAAAAGCAGCACCATAACTGCCCATCAGCCCAGTTGGACCAAAAAGAGTTGAAAAACCGAGATAAATTAATACACCAAAAACAACAATAAACAGAGTATCTTTCAAGCTAGAAAACCTTTATAGTAAGAAGGGATAAATAATATATAAAAGTATATCCTATAAATAATTTACCAGACTTAATTGCGAAATTTTTCCCACAGTTGAGAGCATCGCCTGATAGTTTAAATTGAGCTGAGACAAACGCAAAGAAGCCTCTGCAATGTCTGTGTCTATTACTTCAGAGCGCAGGGTCATTGTACTGACTTCCAGCAGACTTGTTCGCTCAAGTGAAGTATTTAGAGTATTTGACTGTGCACCGACAACCGAATGGCTTCTGGATACATGTGACTGCAGTTTATCTATTGCTGCAAGCGCATTTTCTATCCCTTGATTTCGCATATTTCCGCTAGAACTGTCCGGATAAAGTTTATGATCTTCTACAGCAGTAATGGCCTCATCAAGGTTTTTAAAAAAATCTGTTTTTGGGTCAACAACTGTGAGTGTATTATTTGATTGAAAAGTTCCTACGGAAGACGGCTGAGTAAAATCATTTGTATTTTTATCATATAAGGCAATAGATGCTTGAGTAGCTCCTGATGTTAAATCATGAAAAGTTATTTTTCCATCATAGCTTAGATTAGTATTTCCTACATTATTTGAATCTTTAATTGCCGCGTCATAAGCATTTGCCGTATTTGATGTCGGTAACTTTTTTGTTACTACCATATTGACAACATCCATCAATTGTTGATAGGTCATTTTATCGGCATCAACTGCTGCTCTTGGAGTTTGCATATCAAAAATATCATAAGATGTGTCAACAATTCCATCACCATTGGTATCTACAGAAAACTGTGATCCTCCATTTGCTGATGATTTTAAATCTATAGTTGCAGTATATTGAACTCCGCTAATATCATTTCCAACCAGATTAAAAGTCGTACCATCAAGTGTACCGGTATTATTTTGAGACAAATCAAAAACTTCTGATAATGCTGTTGAAGGTTGTGCAAAGCTATTATCCGTTTTAATTACTTGAGGTACATTTGATGAAAGTTTTGAACCTTCTGCTGTAAAACTTGTTCTATCATACAGAATTCCTTCTATATTGTTTGTTACACCTGACGCAGGTGTAAAACCAGACTTGATAAACTCTTTCACAAACAGATGATTTGTACTTCCGTCTGTGTCATCTTTTACTTTTACATAATCACTTTCACCACTGTTTAAAATATCAACATCAGTAACATTTGCTCTGCTAGTAGCAGTATTATCGTCAAAATCAACTGCTCCGACCATATGAAAATCTAATTTACTAGAACCTTTTATTTTATCTTCAATAATTATTTGTCCGTTGCTATTGAGTGAAACATTTACGACATTGACATTTCCCGTATTTCCATAGAGTTTTCCAATCTCATCTAAAAGTTCGCCTACTTTTCTTGTATCATCAAGTTTTACTTTCTCTTTAAAGGCAGTTCCATCACTTTTTGTCCCTCGTATATAGAAGTAGTTATTATTAATAGTATCGGTATTATCATCAATATCTCCCATTAAATCGCGTATACTGCTCTCTTGTGTGATTATTCCACCGTTAATCAGATCATTATTAATTACATTTGTAGTAATTTCTCTTTTTGTATTTTGTTCTTCGCCTAAAAAAAGTTCTGCTCCGGTGAGATTGTACTTTTGTGTTGAATTTGAACCAAGTACAGAGTTCATTCCTGCATCATTCCCCTGATATATCCCGTTTGCATCTATGGGTTTTGTATTGACAGCAGAGCCAGAAAAAAGAAACTGCCCGTTAATCGAAGTATTTGCCAGATTTTTAAAATGTTTTTCCAAACCCCGAAGCTCTCCGGCTATGGCATCAAGAGAGTCCGGGCTGTGCGTACCGTTTGCGGCATTTATAAGCAGAGTTTTCATTCTGTCAAGTGAAGTCTCAAACTCATTGAGAACAACATCTGTCTGATTTGAAATTTTATACCCGCTTTCTGTACTCTTTTTCACCTGCCCTATTGTAACGAGCTCATTGTCAAGCCGCATAGTTTCCGTAAATGTTCTTACATCATCTTTGGCATATTGAATTTTCAATCCTGAGGCAATCTGCTTATTTACATCAAAAAGTTCATTGTTTATTTTTAAGTTATTTGTAGCATACAGACTGTTGTAATACATACTTGATGTTACACGCATAATATCTCTCCGTTTTCAAAATATTGTTTAGTTTCTGTCATTATTGGCAAAGTATAGCAATAAAAGTTCCATTTGATAGTATTATCGGCCAAATATTATTTACTTTTAAGTAAATTCCTACTATCATTCCAACTTCAACAGCTGATTTGCCAGAGTGATGGAACGGTATACATAGCGGATTCAAAATCCGCCGCCTCACGGCTTAGGGGTTCAAATCCCCTCTCTGGTACCACTTTTTACAGTTGTTAGTTCTCAAAATGAGAGATACTTATGTTATTTCTAAAAATAATTCTTCTACTCATCTCTTTTTCAACTATTTTCGCTGCCAACACTCTTCAAAGCAATTATTTTATAAAAAATGACTTTATTATGCTTTCAGATATTGTATCTGTAAACAAAGAAAATGATAAAAAACTTTTTAATATAGATAAAAACAGATATTCAAAACGCATACAAAAAAAAGAACTTTTAAAAATACTTCACAAAAACGGTTTTGACAATTTTACTTCAAAACACAGTTACATACAGTTCACAAAAAGAAGCCCTATCGATACAACATTTATAAAAAACAGTATAAAAAAACACTATACAGAAAAATATAAAAATATAAAAATATCTGAAACAACGCTCTTTCCCACACATTATATGGAAGAACTTCCAAAACACTACACTGTTCATTTTAGCACCAAAGCACACTTGTCCAACAAGGGCATTTTATATATAAAGACCGATGATAATAAAAAAATATTTTTTAAATATAAAATTTTAGCCACTGTTTCCATTTTGTTTGCCAGAAAAAACATCAAAAAAGATAATGAACTCACCAATGTAAATACACAAAAAAAGAGTATAATACTAGATAAATTCAAAGCAATGCCCTTACAGGGTTTACATGTAAAGCACTACCAGAGTAAGCACAACATCAAAGCAGATGATATTATAACAAAAAGAGATGTTGTTGGTTTGTTTTTAGTCAAACGCGGCTCGAGTGTCAGTGTTAACTATAATAACAATGCAATACATATCTATTTTTCTGCAAAAGCACTTCAAAACGGAAGACTTGGAGACACTGTCAGTGTCATAAAGAGAAATGGGAAAAAAATAAGAGTTGTTATAACCGGAAAGAACAAAGCAGAGGTACAATGAAAAAAAGAAAAATAGTAGTTGCAAGCAGTGGGGCCAGTGGTGTGAATCTTGGTCTGAAAATCATTCAACTTCTTCCTGAATCTGTTGAAAAACATTTTATCATGACAGAAAACTCAGAAAAAGTACTTGTACATGAAATGAGTAATGTGACTGCCCATAACAATAAAAACATTGCAGCCTCTGTTGCATCCGGCTCTTTTGGGGTTGATGCTATGATTATTGCACCGTGTTCTATGAATACACTGGCAAAAATAGCCTGTGGAATTTCGGACAACTTGATTACACGGTGCGCTGCAGTTGTAATCAAAGAGCAGAAAAAGCTTATTTTAGCACCGAGAGAGATGCCTTTTTCTGCCATTAATTTAGAAAATATGCATAAACTTGCAAGCCTGGGCATCATTATTGCGCCGCCTGTTATGGCATATTATTCAAAGCAGCAGACACTTGATGAAATGGAAAATTTTCTCATTGGCAAATGGTTTGATTTGCTGAAAATCGAAAACAGTTTATATAAAAGGTGGCAAATTGAAGAGTCGTAAAATCGCTTTATATCCGGGAACATTTGATCCGATAACAAATGGACATTTTGATATTATCGAACGTGCAAAAAATTTATTTGATGAAGTAATTGTCGCTGTAGCCGAATCAAAAGACAAAAATCCCATGTTTACTCTTGAACAAAGAATAAAAATGGTCGAAATTGCTGTCAAAGACATCAAAGATGTCCGTGTTACAGGTTTTAACAACCTTACTATAGATCTGGCACACGAGCACGATGCAAGGGTGCTTATACGAGGGCTTCGTGCTGTAAGTGACTTTGAATATGAGTTGCAACTCGGCTATCTCAACAACTCTCTTGATGAAAACATAGAGACAGTTTATTTGATGCCAAAACTCAAGCATGCTTTTATCAGTTCTTCTATTGTCAGGAATCTTTTGAAGTTTAACGGAAAAACAGACCATCTCTTACCAAAAGAAGTACAGCAGGTTATAGGGAGTCTGCGCTGATGTATATTGCAATAGAGGGAATTGATACAGCCGGGAAAAGTACACAGATAGAAGCACTGAAAAAGTATTTTCCTGATGCAGTCATTACAAAAGAACCCGGTGGAACCGCTATAGGGCAAGAAATTCGCAGACTTGTTTTGAGTGCAAAAACAAAAAGCAAAAGAGCAGAGTTTCTTCTTTTTCTTGCAGACAGAGCAGAACATATAAAAGAGGTAATAGAACCAAATCTGCACAAAATGATCATTTCAGACAGAAGTGCTGTAAGTGGTGTCGCCTATGCACTCACCCAGGGAAATATCAGTAAAAAAGATTTGATCAGTCTGAATGATTTCGCAACAAAAAAAATATATCCCCAGACAATCTATTTGCTGCGTCTGACAAAACAGGAACTCGAACACAGACTTTCGCAAAAAGAACTTGACGGCATTGAACTCAGAGGCAGTGAATACCTGTTAGAGATTCAAGAGAGTATCAAAGAAGCAAGTCTTCTTCTGGGTGTGCCGTTGATTGAAATTGATGCCACAAAAAACAGAGATGAAATCACAAAAGAAATATTAAATAATATTAAAATGAAACAATGTTAAAAGGATAAAGAATTATGATTAAATCACTAAGAGGTATGAATGACATACTTGATGAAAACGAATCAAAACGATTTACTTATTTTTTGGATGTGGCACAAAACATTGCCAGAAAATATGGTTTTCACTATATAGAAACACCACTTTTGGAAGAGACAGCACTTTTTAAACGCAGTGTCGGAGAGAGCAGTGACATTGTCGGTAAAGAGATGTACCAGTTTACTGACAAAGGAAACAATGATGTATGTCTGCGCCCTGAGGGAACAGCCGGTGTTGTACGGGCTCTTATTCAAAAAAAATTAGACAAAGCAGGCGGAATCCACAGGTTTTTTTATCATGGTCCTATGTTTCGTTATGAAAGACCACAAAAAGGACGCTTAAGAGAGTTCCATCAGTTTGGCGTTGAAAGTTTCGGTATTGAGAGTGTGTATGAAGATGCAAATATGATCATGATGGTCAGTGATATACTCAAAAAACTTGGTATCGGCTATAGACTACAGATCAATTCACTCGGTGACAACAACTGCATGCCTCAGTACCGTGACACTCTTGTCTCTTATATAGAAAGTATTGAGGATGAAATTTGTGAAGACTGTAAACGAAGAAAAAGTACAAATCCCATCCGTGTTCTTGACTGTAAAAATGAAAAGTGTCAATCTTTATACGAAAATGCTCCAAAACTTTTACATTCACTGTGCGAAAGCTGTGACAATGACTTTGAAAAACTGAAAAAAATACTTGATACAAATGACATCAGCTATGAAGTAGATACGAATCTTGTACGAGGACTTGACTACTACTCCAAAACCGCTTTTGAATTTGTCAGTGACAATATAGGCAGTCAGAGTGCTATTGCCGGTGGTGGAAGATATGACAGACTTGTAGAGTTTTTAGATGGTCGCCCTACTCCTGCTGTAGGTTTTGCGATGGGTATTGAAAGACTGTTGGAACTCATACAAATGCCACAGGAATCAAGAGAAGGATATTATCTCGGTGCTATGGATGAAGAAGCCATAGATACAATAATTGCACTGACTCATAAAAAAAGAGCGACAGACAAAGCCATTTGTGAGTACAAAGCAAAAAACCTCAAAAACCATCTCAAAGGTGCCGATAAAATGAATGCAAAATACTGCTGCGTTATCGGTACAAACGAAATGAGTGAGGGAACAATTTGGGTTAAAGATTTAGAAAAGAAAACTGAAAAGACAATTTTTCTCAAAGATTTCTAGATGGAATGGGTTCATGGTTTATGGCACTTTTTAGATGAATTTGTAGAATATTTTGCCGCACTCATTATAATAGCAATCATTGCTCTTTACATATACGACAGATATGTGCAAAGACAGCATGCTCTTCTTATAAACTACCCGATTATAGGAAGATTTCGTTATTTTTTTGAGGCCCTCCGTGAACCACTGCGTCAATATTTTGCAGAAGAATCTTTTTATGACTCCAAAGACAAGGTTGACTGGGTGTATACAGCAGCCAAGAACAAACCAAACTATCAGTCATTTTCCGTAAGCCAGCCCTTTTCAGGATCAAGATTTATCTTAAAACATGCTACAAGTGTTTTAAACGATGATGAAGTTGATCAAAACATGCAGGTGGTTTTTGGAAAGAACAGAAAACACCCTTTTATATCGCAAACACCGATTATCCGTTCTGCTATGAGTGACGGAGCCCTGTCTCCCGAAGCAGTAAGAGCCTTTAGTTTAGCGGGAAGAGATTCCAGCCTTACAATCAATACAGGAGAAGGCTCCCTTACTTCCAACCATCTTTTTACCCTCAAAGTAGATCCGAACAATTCAAAGTATCTTGAAGTTGTCAAAAGTACCCCTTTTGCAGAACTTGCTTTTAAAATCGGAGATTTTTTCTTTAATAAAAAAGTAGCGCTGAAATGGTACAGAGATATTTTACTTAATGAAAAAACCCAAAATACCTATATTTATGATACCTCCAGCCACCTTCTTTTTCGTGTGAACTGGGAAGCAGCCATAGAATATTTTCCGCAGGAAGTTCCCAAAGAACTGCCGGATATGATTTTTCAAATCAGTTCGGGTTTGTATGGTGTCAGAGACAAAAACGGTAATTTTGATAAAGAAAAATATAAAAAAATAATGAAGTTTTGCAAAATGACTGAAATTAAAATAGCCCAGGGAGCAAAACAGACAGGCGGAAAACTTGCAGGTTCAAAAGTAACAGCGGACATAGCCTACTACCGTGGTGTCGAAGAGGGAAAAGACATCATTTCTCCCAACAGGTTCCCTTATGCAGATACGACAGAGGATCTTTTAAATTTTATTGAAAAACTGCAAAGACTCTCAGAAAAACCGGTTGGATTCAAAATAGTCATTTCAGACATAGCTTCTGTAGAAACACTGGTACAGAAACTTGCCAAAAGAAAAAATTATGGTGAATTTATACCAGATTTCATCACAGTCGACAGCGGTGAGGGTGGCAGTGCTACTGCTCCGCTTGAGCTGATGGAATCAGTAGGTCTCACAACAAACAACTCACTCTATATTCTGGACATGCTATTAAAAAAATACAACATAAGAGAAGATGTCAAAATAATTGCCAGTGGGAAAATTCTAACACCCGATGATGCTGTCATCACCTTGTGTATGGGTGCTGATGCCATAGGCATTGCACGCGCATTTATGATGAGTGGCGGGTGTATCCGGGCAAAAATGTGTTCTGGTTTTGGAACACATGTCTGTCCGGTCGGAATGGCAACGCAGGATCCAAAAAAGAGAGCCTCCTACCTTGTAATAAAAAAAGGCAAGGAGATAGGACACTATCATAAAAATCTTCTTAAAAGCATGAAGACTGTCATGGCAGTAATGGGCATTAAAAGCATTAAAGAGCTAAACAAAAGCTTACTTACCTATAAAAACAGAAGTGGTGAAATATATTTTGATATTGACAAATATTTTCAGCAAAAATTTAAAATACGAGGATAAATGATGAATAATTTCGGCCTTGATATCTGGGCAAACAAAAACTTTATTATAGAAGACGGTGAAATCAAACTTAATTACAAATCTATGCCTTCTTTGCTTGATATAGTCAACAATATACGTTCAAAAGATGTTAAGGGACCTCTCCTTTTACGCTTTCCTCATTTGGTTAAAAGACAGATTAAGACACTCTACAACTATTTTGAAAAAGCTATTGAAGAAAACAATTATAAAGGCAAGTTTAAAGCTGTTTTTCCGCTCAAAGTAAACCAGTTTCCGGCAGCTGTTGCAGCAATTACATCCCAGGGTGCAAAGTATAATTACGGACTCGAAGCCGGAAGCAAGGCTGAACTTATTTTGGCAATGAGTAAAGTGCTTGACGGGGCTAATATAACTGTCAACGGCTTCAAAGACGAAGAGATGCTGACTCTGGGATTTATAGCAGCACACAGTGGTCAAAATATCACCATCACCATAGAAGGGCTCAATGAACTTGAAACCATCATCGATGTAGCTTCTAAATCCAATTTAAAAGTTCCAAATATCGGCATACGTGTCAGGCTGCACAGTGCAGGCAGCGGTATATGGGCTAAAAGCGGTGGAATGGATGCAAAATTCGGACTGACTTCAACAGAAATCATTGAGGCAATAAAACTCCTCAAAGATGCGAATCTACTTGAGAAACTGACAATGATTCATTTTCATATCGGCTCACAGATAGCAGACATTGCTCCCCTGAAAAAAGCGCTTCGCGAAGCCGGAAATATCTATGCGGAACTGAAAAAAATGGGTGCGGATGCACTTTCAAGTATCAACATCGGCGGCGGTTTGGCTGTAGAATATGACCAGCATGAAAAATCATATGCACGCAACTACTCAATAGATGAATTTTCAAGTTCTGTTGTTTTTTTGCTTGGTGAAATCATGGACAGTAAAAATGTTGCGCATCCGGATATATTTACGGAATCAGGACGTTTTATAGTTGCTTCACATGCTGTATTAATCACACCTGTTTTAGAACTTTTCACTCAGGATTATCAGGAACAACTTTTAAATTTTAAAGATACAAATCCGCCTTTGGTCGAAGAACTTATAGAATTGAACAGACTCCTGAACAATGCCAACTGTATAGAATATCTTCATGATGCGCTTGATCATATGGAATCACTTTTCACGCTTTTTGATTTAGGCTATATTGACCTTCAGGACCGTTCAAACGCAGAAATTCTGGTGCATAATATTATAAAAAAAGCACTCTATCTCAAATCAGCCAATCCTACAAACGAGCTCGAACAGCTCCAAATCAAACTCCAGGAACGCTACCTCATTAATGCTTCTGTTTTTCAGAGTCTGCCTGATTACTGGGGACTGGGACAGCATTTTCCTGTGATGCCCATTCATCATTTAAATACAACCCCGCTCAGAGCAGCCTCTCTTTGGGATATAACCTGTGACAGTGACGGAGAAATAGGCTTTGATCCGGACAAACCTTTATATCTTCATGATGTCAATATTGATGAAGAAGATTATTTTCTGGCTTTTTTCAATATTGGTGCCTACCAGGAGACACTGGGAATGAACCATAATCTTTTTACACACCCCAGTGAGTATACAATTTCAATCAATGACTCCGGATACAACATAACAAATGCAGTAGAATCAAAAAGTATTTTGGAGATACTTGAATCAATAGGATATGACAAACATGAAATATTAAATCAAGTTAAAAACAAACTCGCAAATGCCAGCTTTATTACAGAAAAAGAAAAAAATGATACACTGCTACAGCTAGAAAGATTTTTATATCAAAATGGCTATTTAAGAACAACAAATTAAGGATGAGCATGGGAATATTTGCCGATATCAAGGAAGACTTTTCAAATGCGTACAGAAATGATCCTGCATTAAATTCAAAAATAGATTTTTTATTTAATTACCCTGGTGTATGGGCAGTTGCATGGTACAGAATAGCGCACAAACTTTATACAAATAATTTTACCCGTACAGCAAGGGCAATCATGGGAATAACCCAAATACTTACAAATATTGACATCCACCCTGCTGCGAGTATTGGTAAGCGTGTCTTTATTGACCACGGTTTCGGAGTTGTAATCGGTGAGACTGCCATCATTGAAGATGATGTACTCATATACCAGGGTGTAACACTCGGTGGTGTTTCTTTAACTCACGGTAAACGGCACCCGACTATCAAAAAGGGAGCGGTAATCGGAGCCGGCGCAAAGATACTGGGAAACATCACAATAGGTGAATATGCAAAAATCGGTGCAAATTCGGTTGTTGTCAAAGAAGTGCCTGATTGTTCCACAGCAGTCGGCTTGCCTGCACATATCATTGAAAAAGGGAGATGTAAAGATCCTTTTATGCACAATATGCTCCCTGATATAAACAAGGAGATGTTTGAATACCTTCTCAAGCGTGTTGCTATACTTGAACATATTTTAGTAAAAGAAAATAAAGATCTTCTAGATCAGGACCTTGAACTTGAACATATATATGAATCTTTTATAAAATCAATGAAAAATTAATTTTTCGCTCTTTTCTCAACAAATATACATCTTTTTTTTAGTATAATTTATCAAATATATTATAAAAAAGGGTTCAAATGCTAGCAAAACGCATAGATAAACTATCTGAATCAATTACAATAGCAATTACAGCGCTTGCACAAGAGTTAAAAGCAGAGGGCAAAGACATTCTCAGTTTTTCAGCCGGAGAACCGGATTTTGATACACCCAGAGTTATCAAAGACGCGGCTATAGATGCAATCAACAACGGCTTTACTAAATATACCGCAGTAGATGGAATTCCGGCTATCAAAGAAGCAGTCGCTGCCAAACTCAAAAGAGATAACGGTTTAACATATGAGCCTAATCAGATTATCATTAACAATGGTGCAAAACATTCTTTGTTTAACCTTTTTTCTGTAACAATTGAAAAAGGTGATGAAGTTATTATTCCTGCGCCATACTGGGTAACCTACCCTGAACTTGTGAAATATTTTGACGGGACTGTCGTAGAGATTCAGACAAGTGATGCAACTGCCTTTAAAATTACTCCCGAACAGCTCAAAAAAGCATTGACACCAAACACAAAAATGCTGATTCTTACAACACCTTCAAATCCTACCGGTGCAGTGTATTCCAAAGAAGAACTCACTGCTTTGGCGAAAGTGCTTGAAGGCACAGATGTTCTCGTAGCCAGCGATGAAATGTATGAAAAACTGATATATGACGGGGATTTCACTTCAGCAGCAGCAGTCAGTGAAGATATGTTCAAAAGAACAATCACCATCAATGGTTTAAGCAAGTCAGTTGCCATGACAGGCTGGCGTTTTGGATATATGGCATCACACCATACAAAAATCATTAAAGCAACAAAAAAACTGCAGTCACAAAGCACATCCAATGTCAATACAATGACACAGTATGCTGCTATTGCAGGACTTGACGGCAGTGCAGATGAAGATATTGAAATGATGCGAAAAGAGTTTATCAAGCGTCGTGATGAAGCAGTAGAACTTTTTAATAAAATCGACGGACTCAGTGTTTTAAAACCGGATGGTGCTTTTTACCTTTTTGTCAATATTCAAGAAGTCAGTAATGATTCACTTGGCTTTGCAAAAGAACTTTTAGCATCAAAAGGCGTTGCTGTTGTTCCCGGTGTCGGTTTTGGAAGCGAAGGGTATTTCAGATTCAGTTTTGCTACAGGAATTGCAACTATACGAGAAGGGATTAAAAGAATCGATGAGTTTGTGCAGGAACTCAAAGCAAAGTAGGATAAACCTACTTTAGCTCGGACAAAGCCTTTATGACTTCTTCTACATTATCCAGTGGAATATGCACTTTCCATTCCGGATTTTGAGCATCACCTGAGAGTGAAATGCCTATACTCGCTACAGTACCACTCCCCTTACCATATGGTTCTTCAAGTTTTGTTACAGATATAACACCGTTTTTTGTTCCACTTAACGGGATTGTTTTTGACATACTAACTCCTTGTTTTGTTTTTACTTGATAAGTCTAGCAAGTTTTGCCTGAAGTTTAAGCCATTGTCTGTGCCCCATCAAAGGAAAACCTGCATAAGTCTTGCCTGGTTCTTTGATAGAGTTTGTGATTCCGCTTCGTGCGGCAAATGTTGAAAAAGGGGCAACTTCCAAATGACCGGCTGCGGCAGCCTGCCCTCCCATAACAACATTTCTGCCAAGTTTTGTAGAGCCTGCAAGACCCGACTGCGAAACCATAACAGAATACTCACCGATTTCGCAGTTATGTCCAATCTGAACAAGATTGTCAATGCGTGTCCCTTTTTTTATCAGAGTCGATCCAAAAACAGCTCTGTCGATACTTGTATTGCTGCCTATCTCAACATCATCTTCTACAACTACATTTCCATTCTGATAAATCTTCTTATGCTCACCTTTTTCATTGGTTGCAAATCCGAATCCGTCAGAACCAATAACTGTATTTGCATGGATTATACACTCATTGCCAATTTGACAGTCTCTGTATATCGTCACACTTGGATATAAAACTGTATTGTTTCCGATAACACTTTTTGCACCTATGTAAACATGTGCCAAAATTATACAGTTATCACCGATTACCGCACCATTTGCTATTTCAGCCTTTGGAGAAATTTTTGAATTTTTCCCAATTTGAGGGAGAGGAAGTGTCTCTTCTTCTATAGGCGGTGCAAAATATTTTGAAAGTATGGCCATGGACCAATAAGGGTTTTTTGTTACTAAAGGAATACAGCCTGCAGGGAGTTTTGAAGCTAAATTTTCGGAAATGATAACTGCTGCAGCTTTTGTATTTTCGAGATCTTTTACATATTTTGAGTTGGACACAAAAGAGACTTCATTCTCTTTTGCATCTTTAAGAGTATTTATTCCTACAATATCAATATCATTGTCGTCAATACTACACTCTAAAATTGAAGCAATTTCACTCAGCTTCATCTTTTTATCTCTCTAAAGCAACAGCGCCGCTTCTGACTATCTCTTTTGGATTATATTTTTTAATCGCCTGAAGATAGTGATCGACTCTTTTAGGCTCGTCAGCAACCATGGTTATAATGACATCATTGCCCACATTGACTATTTTTCCGTTGTAAGCATTACAGATAGCACTGATATCGCTTATGTTTTCTGTAATAGGAAATTTGACCAGTGCCATCTCTTTTTCAACCAAGTCAGCATGTTCATAAACCCGTAAAACAGGAATGAGTTTGTGTAACTGTTTTGTTATCTGCTCAATCACACGCACTGAACCTGATGTGACAATTGTCAGACGGGAATATTTACTCTCAGGAATCGGGGCAACAGTCAAGGATGTAATATTGTAGCCGCGTCCGGAAAAAAGATCGGTAATTCGAGATAATACACTCGCTTCATTGACAACGATAACGGAAACTACTCTTCTTTCTGTATTGTCAGTCATTATTTACTCTCCTTTTTCTCTAATAACATCATATTAAACAGACTTCCACCCGATGGAACCATCGGCATAACATTTTCAAACCGTTCTACTTTTACATCTATAAATGCAACAATATTTCTCTCTACAGCCTCTTTTAAAGCGGCATCAAATTCCTCTTTTGTAGAGACTCTGTACCCTATTCCACCGAAAGCTTCCGCAAGTTTCACAAAATCAGGCTGTACAGAAAGGTCTGTCTCACTGTGACGTTTGTCATAAAAAAGTGTCTGCCATTGACGAACCATTCCGAGAAAATTATTATTCAAAATGATGTTAATAACGGGCAGTTTTTTCTCAACGGCTGTCATCAATTCCTGACAGTTCATCAAAATAGAGCCGTCTCCGGTAAAGTTGATACTTGTTTTTTCAGGAACAGCCGCTTTGACACCCATAGCTGCCGGAAAACCAAAGCCCATAGTTCCGAGTCCTCCGGAACTTATAAACTGGCGGGGTCTCGTAAACGGATAAAACTGTGCCGCCCACATTTGATGCTGTCCGACATCTGTTGAAATATTTGCATCATCACCTAGAAGTTCACCTACGCGTTTTACAACCCACTGTGGCTTGATATTTTCTGTATCTTCATGAAATGTCAGCGGATGCAACTCTGCAAAGTTTTCTATCGTTTCTCTCCACTGTTCATAGTTGTCACTGTTTACCATGGAAGTGAGTTTAAGCATCTCATTGACAACATTTTTCACATCACCTACTATAGGATAGTTGGCATTGACAAGCTTTGAAATACTTGCAGGATCTATATCTACATGTATAACCGCAGCATTTTTTGCAAATTCACTTAACTTTCCGGTAACACGGTCATCAAATCTGGCACCGAGGGCAATGACCAGGTCTGTTTCGCTCATCGCCATGTTTGCCGCATAGGAACCATGCATACCAAGCATACCTATAAGCAAATCATCATCATACGAAAGTGTTCCTCTGGCCATAAATGTCTCAACCGCTGGAATACCGGTCGCATGTACCAAATCTCTTACCTCATAGGCTGCATTTGAGTTAATGATACCGCCGCCGAGATAAAACAAAGGACGTTTTGCATTTGCTATCGCCTCCATAGCTTTTTTGATTTGACGGGGATTGCCTTTGACATGTGGTTTGTATGTTTCTAAATCCAGCTCCACATCATAATCAAATTCTGCGATCTGTGCCGTTACATCTTTTGGTATGTCTACATGTACCGGACCGGGACGACCTGTTCTGGCTATGTAAAAAGCCTCTTTGAGAATACGTGGCAAATCTTTTGCATCTGTCACGAGATAATTGTGTTTTGTACAGGAACGGCTGATTCCCACTGCATCAATTTCCTGAAAGGCATCTGTTCCTATAAGGCTCATTGGAACCTGACCGGAGATAACAACCAAAGGAATTGAATCCATATAGGCATCTGCCAGACCTGTTACCGCATTTGTAAATCCGGGACCGCTTGTTATCATAGATACACCGACTTTTCCGCTGGCTTTGGAATATCCCTCTGCAGCATGAACCGCTGCCTGCTCGTGACGAGTCAATATATGTTGAAATTTATCTTGTTTGTAGATTTCGTCATAGACATTCATAATTGCTCCACCCGGGTAGCCAAAGACTGTGTCTACGCCTTCTGCAATTAAAGCTTCAATGACCATCTGTGCGCCACTAATTTGCATGAAAAGTCTCCTCTGTATAATATATAATTTTAAAAATTCGCTAATTATACTTTAGGAGAGCTATAATTGAGGTTAAAGCAT
This sequence comes from Sulfurimonas sp. SWIR-19, assembly GCF_020410885.1. GTDB lineage: Bacteria > Campylobacterota > Campylobacteria > Campylobacterales > Sulfurimonadaceae > Sulfurimonas > Sulfurimonas sediminis. Next base: position 1,294,375 of record NZ_CP084578.1, read on the forward strand.
TAATCTAAAATTGATTTTACAATCATTGAAGGCCGCCACATAGAAAGCGAACCTTTTTTTAACTGTTCTATATCCAATTTTGTATCTTTGTATCTTTTTTTAAATATTTCAAATAATATTTCTATTTGGTCGTCAATGCCAAAATTTAAAATATAATTTTTAATACCGTTTTCTATCTCTTTGCGATCTCTTTTTTCTCTTATGGCTGTTTCAAGTTGATTTATATAAGTCCAGGCAAATATCGTTGCCAGGGCTGTAATTTTTGAACTGATATCAAAATATTTATGTAAAATGTTTTTTACCCCGTCTACATCACCGACAGCCGCAAAACTGTTTGCTTTGATGAGATCAGCATCCCACTCTTTTTGAAGCTTTTCTCCTGCTTTTGTTTCCTGCAGTTCTTCATATTCTGCCATCATATTATATGCCGTTTGATAATCACCACGCTCTACAGCATCATAAAATTTCTGCTTGTTTTGTATCTCTTTTAACATAAGTTCAACTTCATCTTTAAAATCTGTAAATGTACTGAGCAGATGCATCAGTTTCATAGCAGCTATGTTTTCACCTTCATATATTAATTTTTGGATTTTCATATAGAGAGTATCGGCATATTTTATCATCGAGTCATACTCTGGAAACTCCTTCAAAAAAGGGTTCTGTTGAACAAGAGCAGATGCCAGTTTAAAATCTTTTTTGCCAAGAGCAGTTCTGAATCTTTTATAAATGGCACCCTTTGTTAAAACATCCTGAATAAAGGTTGTTTTGTTGCTGATGCCTCTGTACGGAGCCAAAATCTCTTTGGCACGTTCCATCTGGTTTGGCTGCAAAGCATATTTCAGTGCCTGAAACAAATCTTTTTTCCATCTGTCTTCTAAAAGTTTATATATTTTTGATTCTTTGTAAACCGGATATTGATTTGCCAGGCTGTATGCCAGTGCCAGTTTTCCGTTTTTTGCGAGTTGTACAAATTTATCATACTCAGCATAGTCACTCACCAGCTTTTGTATCACTCTGTTTTTACTGGGGATCTTCATGAAATTTTTGAGCATTAAGAGTGCCTGTTCTTTTTTCCCGTTTTGAAAAGCTTTTTTTGCCTTTTCCAATGTGTTTTCCCATAGGTTTGAAACTAGACTATATATATCCGTATAGCGTAAAATAGGGTTTTTCTTTACTTCTTCTTCTATTGCATCTATATCCTGGTTCATTAAAAGATCTTTTAATATCCCAACCTTTTCAAAAATATCATAATACATCAAAAAGCCGTCTTGTGTACCAATTATAAGATGATGATGCTCATCATCAAACGCCAAACTGGTAATGGGTGAAGTGATTTTTATAAACTTGGGTGCTATTAATTCATATTTGTTTAAGTCATATACTAAAATATATCCCAACTTCGTACTTAAAAACAGAAATTTATCATCACTGCTGATTACAAGCTGAGTAACATCATCATGAATACCTTCTAATCTTTGAATGACCTTACCACTGTATATATTCCAGATAATCGCTTTTGAATTTTTATCAATACTCACCAGTTTGTTTCTGCCAAAAAATTTTAGTTTCATAACTGGTGCAGAATGGGCTTTTAACTTTTCTTTCGGTGTCATTGTTACAAGATTGAACAGTGTGATTTTTCTGTCATAACTCGCTATGGCTACCCAGTTTCCATTTTGTGAAAAAGAAACATCATTAATAGTATCGGCATGATGGGGAAGTGTAAATACAATCTTTCCGCTTTTGACATCCAATGCAAAAGTTTTACCGTCTTCTCCGCATGAGAACATATATCTGGAGAGCGGGTCTATCCCGACACAGGAAACTTCCCCCTGGTGCCTGGTAACTCTGGCAATAGCTTTTTTGGTTTGGGCATTATAGAGTCTTGACTCTTTTGCATCTGCTGACATTGTTGCAAAATAATTGCCGTCATAGCTGTAATCCACCACATTGTTTTTATAATATTTGTGTTCGATATTAACTTTAAATCCGCTTTGTACTTTCAGGCTGTCTTTGTCATAAAACCTTACAGTAGTTTTAGAATCTATGACAACAAGACGCTTGTCTTTTAAAATTTTAATAAAGATTACAGGGTGTACAATACTTTGACTTTTAACAGTTTTCATTTTCAGTCTCTCAAATAACCCTCTTTTACAAGAGCCTCTTTAATTTCTTCCTGGTGTTGCTTTCCTTTTGTCTCCATATGCACAGTCACATTAGCATCTCCATAATCCAGAGATACGGACGTTCTGTCATAAGAGATATGCACAATATTTGCATTTAACTCTTGGAGTATCTGCGTAAAACGCATCAAAGAACCCGGCTTGTCAACCAATGTTACGGTAAGTTTCATTTTGCGATGAGATTTCAGCAGACCCTTTTCTATAATGACAGAAAGGAGTGTAACATCCATATTGCCCCCGCTGAGAACAACTGCAACATTTTTGTTTTTTAGATACTCCAGTTTATGATGCAGTAGTGCCGCAACACCGACAGATCCGGCTCCTTCAACCACCAGTTTTTGTTTTTCAAGTAAAAACAAAATGGCACTTGCTATCTCCTCATCATCTACACTTATTATCTCATCCACACATTCAAGAGCATGCTTGAGCGTAACCACAGAAGTATCGCGTACTGCTATTCCGTCGGCTATCGTTCTTACGCTTGTAGAATCAACAGCTCTTTTTAAATCATAGGAATTTTTAAATGCAGGTGCGCCTTTGGCGCTCACACCAATTACTTTTACAGCAGGGTTGACAGCTTTGAGAGCACTGGCCATACCGGCTATAAGCCCACCGCCACCGACAGGAATGAGTACAGCATCAAGTTCTTGGCATTTTTCAAGAATTTCCAAGGCTACAGTACCCTGTCCTGCCATCACCTCTTCATCTTCAAAAGGATGTACAAATGTCAAATGATGTTTTTGGCCATACTCTTTTGCATAGGCATAGGCTTCATCATAGTTTGTGCCAGCAAGAATCACCTCTGCACCGAAATGTTTTACTCCGTCTATTTTTGTAAGCGGTGTCGATTCCGGCATTACTATCACTGCTTTTGTATCAAAAGCGGCAGCAGAATAGGCCACCCCCTGGGCATGATTGCCGGCACTTGCTGCGACAACACCGCATTCTCTTTGCTGTGGTGTCAAAGTGGCTATTTTATTATATGCACCACGAAGTTTAAATGCTCCTGTTATTTGCAGGTTCTCTTTTTTCAAATATACCTTGCATCCGGAAATTTCACTCAGATAGGGAGCATATGAAAAAGGAGTGTTGACAACAACTTCTTCTATACGTTTATGTGCATCTTTTATTTTTTGTAAAGGAATCAAAATCAGCCCTGTAGATTTCGATGATCAACCATAGTGCACTGATTTTGTACAACTTTCATTCCTGCATCCTGTGCTTTTTTAGCGGCTTCATTGTTTACTATACCTTTTTGTGCCCAAAAAACTTTTACATCACCACGTTTTATACAGGCATCTGCAATGGCATCAAGTGCTGCGGGTTTTCTGAAAATATCAACCATGTCAACTTCAAAAGGAATTTCAGCCAAAGAGTTATAAACTTTTTCTCCAAGAATCGTCTCCCCTTTTGGATAAACAGGAATTATTTTATACCCCTGACCCTGAAGATATTTGGCAACCCTGTGACTGTCTTTGCTCTCATCAGGAGAAAGCCCCAAAACTGCAATCGTTTTAACATTCTCAAAAATCTCTTTTATTTCATCCATATTTGAATTAACTGTAGGAAATTCACACTCCATTTTCATCCTTTTTCATATTTTATCAAATCGCCTCAAACCTCCTAAATTTCCCTATTTTAGGGAACTTCAAGGCTTTTCTATGTTATCATACTTCTTCAAAAAAAGTCCAATTTACTCATTTCATTTGGACTTTTTTGGGACTCAAACTATACATGGAGCCACTTATGAAAACACTCTTAAAACGCATTCCTACTAACATAGCAGGTGTCTTTTATAAAAAGATTATATCGAAAAATAATAAAGTTGTTGATAAAGTCTTTCTCGTAAGATATACTGATGCCAACAATAAACAGCGATTAAAAACCATAGGAAAAAAATCAGATGGTATTACAGAGGCTTATTGCAAAGCAAAATTGAGTGAAATTACAACCCGTATTAAACTTGGTGAAGATTTACCCTATATTGCTAAAAGAAAGTCTAAACTCACTTTTGATGATCTGGCTGATAAATATTTTGAAGATAAATCACATACCACTAAAGAGGCTAAAAAAGAGCAAGCAAGGTATATCAATCATATCCAAAAAGATGTTGGTCACTGTCTTCCTGAAAATATTACTTCAGACATGCTTTTAAAAATGCAAACAACTTTTAGAAAAAAGTTCTCACCAAGAACCACTAATCATCTTATATTTCTGATTGGAACTATTTTTAAGTATGCAAATAAAAAAGAACTCTATAAAGGTACTTCACCAACAGTTGCACTTGATGGACTCAAAGTTGATAATAAACGAGAAAACTATTTAGAACTTTCAGAGATTAGAGAGTTGCTTCAAGCTACAAGAGAGGTATCCACGGAATTATGGTTATTTGTATGCATATGACGGAGTATCCGGACACCTCTGCCGTTTCAGTTCGGACAGTTTAAGAAGAGATATTTTCTGTAACAACATTTTAGCATAAGTGTCCGAATGATTTTTAGTAATCATCACTTTTAATGCTTGATTTCATTTTTCGCATAGACGGTCCACTGAGTTCAATTCTGTGAGAAGAATGAACAATCCTGTCCAATATTGCATCCGCAATAGTATTATTATTGAGATAGTTATACCATTCACTCACTGGAAGTTGCGAAGTGATTATTGTCGAATTTATTTCTGTTCTATCTTCTATAATTTCAAATAGGTTCGTAGCGTCATCTTCAACCATAGGAGCAACTCCAAAGTCATCAAGAATAAGTAATCTAAACCTTGAATATTTTTTTAGAAGATTTGTATATGTGCCATCTATTCTTGATAATCTTATCTCTTCAAGTAGTGATGGTGTTCTAACATAATAAGCACGATATCCATCAATGATGGTCCGATTTGCCAATGCTTGTGCGATATAACTTTTTCCTGTGCCAGTTTTACCTGTAATAATTATATTCTGCTTTGCATGAATAAAGTTCAATGCTGCAAGTGAATGTATCTGAGCCTTATTGATTTTTCTTTTTGGATTAAAATCAATAGCATCAATTGCAGCTTGTTTATCTTTAATTTTTGACAATCTGTGATTCATAACTATTCGTTTATTTTTAAGAAATATCTCTTGTGCATCAAGAAGTTGATAGAGCCTGTCGTCGAAACTAACGCTGTCATAGTTTACATTTTCTATCTGATGCATATATGCTTCTTTCAAGCCTTTGTAATTTAATTCATTGATTTTATTAATTACTGTAGTATGGTCCATTTTTAAATCCTCGTATAATAAATTTATCAAGTCATTACATCCAAGGGAGTAGTGGTTTGATAATTGTTTTTTAGTTTTTGATAAAGTCGTTTTTGTGTTTGTCAAATACTAAAACAACTTACAGTTAAAGAGTTGAATGACAGTCATTTTTCCTTATGAGGTTTTATGCCACTATCTAAGAAAGCATACTGCGTTTAACTTGTGTAACTTACCTATAGGATGCCAGGATGGGTTTTATCTCAATCCTCTATCGTTACGAGGCTGTAAGAAAAAGTTAAACAAATGAAAGGATGCACAATGCACTATTATGTAGGTATAGATATAGCAAAGAGTTTTCATGTTGCCTGTGTGGTTAATCAAGATGATAAAGTAATAAAGAAGTCACTCAAGTTTAATAATGACGAGAATGGCTTTAGTGAATTGGTTTTACTTTTGAACTCTATTGATGAAGTTTCAACCTTTACCATTGGTATGGAAGCAACAGGAATCTTCTTTGAAAATCTCTACCTTTATTTGAGTGAAAAAGGATTTAATGTACTATTACTCAATCCTTATCAAACAAATAGATTTAGAGAGATGGACAGTATGAAAAAAGTAAAAAATGACAACATTGATGCTTTAATGATAGCAGCTCTTATCAAATCAGGTAGATACTCTAAAGCTTATGTGAGTGAAGATACTTACCAAAGTATTAAATCACTCTATAGACATAAGAATAATCTCCTTGAGGAGATAAAAAAGCATAAACGACAGATATCTACACTCTTAGCTGTAGTATTTCCTGAGATGGAACAGGTAATAAAAGACCCATTTAATGTAACGGGGCTTGCTCTACTTGAAAAGTATCCAACTGCAAAGCATTATGAGTATGCCAGTGCGCAGAGGATACTTAAAACCTTTCGAGGTATTAAAGGCAATAACTTTAATGAGCAAAAAGCACAAAAGCTTTTAGAGTTAGCCAAACACTCTGTCTATCAGGGTAATGGTGTAGATGAGAGAGCTTATGTCATAAAGTCTCATATTCGACTTATTAAACTTCTACAAGAGGAGCTTAAAGAGCTTGAAAATGAGATGCTAAAGCTTTTTCATCAAGCACCACAACTTGAGAGGGATGAGGAGCAAGAGGTCATGGATATTATTGATAACCTTCGAACCATTCCTGGTGTAAGTGATAAAACCATCTTTGCACTCATTAGTGAGTGTGGGGATTTGAGCAGGTTTAAAAACAACTCTCATCTTATTGGTTATTTGGGCCTCTATCCTACACTGGAGCAATCTGGCAATAAGCTTAGTTATGGTCCTATTGCAAAGAGAGGTGCAAAGTTAGCTAAAAAAGCGTTATATCAAGCTGCCATTGCAGCTATTAGACATAATAATGAACTTAATAAGCTCTTTAGAGACAAGGTCTCTCAAGGCAGAGCCAAAAAAGAGGCTGTAGTCATTGTTGCAAGGAAACTTGCTCATATCATTTTAGCTATTTATAAAAACAATGTTGCCTATAATCCTCAAAGGGTATTTCAGGCATCAGCATCTTGAGTTTCATTCAACTATTTAACAATAAGTTGTTATAGAACTTGATAAACACTATATAGACAATTATATAACAGTCTATACCCTCAAGGGGCACCTAGCACTTTATCATTGTCAACCAAACAGTTTTTTAGTTGTTTGATCATTGAAACACTTGAGTCAAATTCTAGATAATGACTTGTAAAAAGTGCTTCAAAAATCAAACGCTCTTAAGAGCCAAAAGGCTCTTAAAAATGTTCTTTGAAAGTTTATTGTTACGGGACTATTGTCTTTTTTATTTTTTCGCTCCGTTTAAGTTATTCTTTATAGGATTGCTTATTTGTATTCATCCGCACCGCGGATGTTAGTGTGATTATTAAAGAGTGATTTTCTCTCCCGTGGTATGTTGTTTGCGCTTTTGGTAAGATAGAGTTTTTTGTCAAGTATCGATTTAATCGACTTTGTAGTAATAGTTCTCATTTGAGTCGCATACATTAATGCCAATTCAAGTTCTGTATTGCCATAGAGTTTAGCCAGAGAAAGCACGGCTGAGATTTTTCTATATGCTTGTGGATTATACTCAACCTCTGCAAATGCATCTTCAACAAACACAGAACTGTATTCACCAATATTTTTGGTCCATGAACGAAGTCTCTCTGGGTTCATTTTTTCATTTATATATTGATGTGTATTTGGCATATGTTCATGTAAGGTAGATGTATCATCAATGCGCCTAAGTCTTGGGTGAGTGGCAATAAGTTTATGTTTGTGGTAGATGTAAACACTTTGAGTAGAATATCTTACTTCAACCTCCTCTTTGATATATTTAAAGGGAACTGAGTAATTGCATTTTTCAAGTGCTATATGATAGTCCTGATTCACTTTTGCAATTTTAAATTGCTTGTAAACATAGTTATTCATTGGAAGTGGATTGAGGTATGGTGCATCTATTTCTTCAAACAGTTCTGTGCGACTTTTTTGTAGATGTTTTACTATTTTATTGTTATATCTATCAAGTAATGACGCAAGTGCTTCATTGAGTTCATCTATACTGAAAAACTTATGATGCCGAAATCTTGCAAGAATATATCTCTGAATCGCTTAAACACCTTGTTCAGCCTTAGGCTTATCCTTCGGTTTTCTTGGTCTTGCAGGATCAACAACCACACCATAATGGTGATTCATGTCCGCATAACTTTCGTTTACTACTATGCCGTTTTTATTATTTGAAATAATTGCACTTTTTAAATTATCTGGAACAACTACTCTTGGCACGCCTCCAAAGAAGTTGTAACACATAACATGAGAGTAAATAAAATCTTCTTGTTTTTGGCTATGCGTGGCGTGGACAAATGTATAGCCGCTTGCTCCTAGCACTGCAACAAATATTTGTGCATATTCAATTTCTCCGGTTCTTTGGTTATAAATTGGCATAGTTAGGCCACTATAGTCCACAAAGAGTTTTTCTCCTGCTAGGTGTGTTTGGCGCATTGAGGGATTTAAACGTTGCTTGAATCTACTGTAATGGAGTCTAAACTGAGTATATTGGTATCCATCAGGGTTTGATTCTTTCTACTCTTCCCACAATAGTTGCAAAGTAATTTTAGTTTTTTTACGAAGTTTCATTTCTTTGTGAAGATAATTCATATCTGGCATTGCTTTTTTAGAGGCAACTCCAGAAGAAGATTCTGGAAATAGTTTTAATTTTAAAGCGTCATCATCTAAAATATTTATTTGCTTGATATTCAAACCAGAGTTATTGTATCTCTTGATATAGTCAGATATCGTGCTTTTAGCTACATTTGTAGCACCTTGAATTCTGCGCAGTGACAAATTCATTACACTGTAAAGTTGTAATACATCACGAACTTGTTTCATAGATATTATACCCTCAAGGGGCACCCCGTCCTCATTTAACACCTTTGTAAAATTATTTACAATTAGTGTATTTAAATTTAGAAAATATCATTTTCTTAAAGTTTTTTTACATGCCGCTTTTTACTCTAAAATGTCCGAATCATTTCCGACATCACTGTCCGATTTAAAACGGCATGGGTGTCCGAACTGAACCGGCATTAGTGTCCGATTTGCTCCGTTTTTTGCAGTTTTTATACCTAAACCGAAACGACCTAAATCATCTGACTTACGAAAAGTATCTGGAGAGGTACGAAGAAAATGTATACTTACCTTTAAAGTCTCTTCATTTATATCATTCCCATTATCAATTAAGTATAAGATAAAAGGCTCTTCGCCAGTTTTTATTAGGACATCTACTTATTGGCATAAAACATACACATAAGTTTTACTTTTTAATATTATTTGAAATTACAAATCTTGAATTATTTTTTCTACAGTAGATTTCAATGTAGGAAGTTTTTCATCACACACAAAATAAATCTCTTGTGCATCCAAATCAAAATAGTGATGAGAAATAATATCTCGAATCCCTTTTGCTCCCTTCCAGTCTACTTGAGGATATCTTTTTAATAATTCATTATTTGTGATTTTATCTATATTTTTCAGACTTTCACCTATTGCGATGAGTTTCATACAAATAGAATCTAACTTTTCCAGTCCTTCAGGAGAATCAAGAAAAAAATCACTACTATCTACTACTTCAAACCTTATGAGAACAATATTAGTAGCATCTAAAATCTGTTCAAGTAATTCGCGAGTAAGTGATTTATCATACATATATAGCTTCTTGATCTATTCGTTTCTTAAGATAAGGATTCATCCTCTTTCTTAGTCTTACTATATCTACACTCTTATGAAAAAGATTTTGAAGCTCTTCTTTAATGTGCACAAGCATAAACATATCAGGAGTTTTTATTTTTATGCAAATATCAACATCACTTGATTCTGTTGCCTCACCACGAGCAACTGATCCAAATATACCTATATTTTCAATACCATACTTATCGAGATTATTCTGTTTATATTGTGTTAATAGATTTAAAATATACTCACGATTCACACTCACTCCTTTGTATATCTTACATAATTCCAAATTATAGCATATAAGTCTTGTCAAATCGTATCAAATCATTTGGACTTGTATGGGACTAGCCTAAAACAAAAGATAAAAAAATCTTCATTTAACCCTATTTCTTGGGGTTCTCTGCAAAAGAACGCTAGAGAGATTCACACTCCATAATCAAACCTTTTTTATATTTTGTCAAAAAAAAAATACTGCACAACACATTCTCATTAACATAGCTAATGCTTTTTGTAAAAAGATTATATCGAAAAACTATAAAGTTGTGAATTAAGTTTATACTTCGAATTATTGAAGTTTTGCTTCATCCCACACTATTTCAAAATTTCATGCATACTAAAAACTGTCCCAAAAAGAACAGGTTGGTGAAGCATATAAATCAGCAGGGAATGCTTTCCCAGAAAAGATACTTTTTTCGTAAAATAATTTTGTACTGTATTAAAAATAAAAAGTTTTTTGTAGCCTATAAAAATGCCAACAAGAACAACACCAAACCACGGAGTAAAAGGAACTAAATCCTCCGGATGCTTTGGCAGATGTAGTGGCATTTGCAGGATATTATAGAGCCAATGCATATGAAGAGTGTTATTATAACTTAACACTATAATTGTGATCCCTGCAAGCAAAGCAATTTTTGGAAACTTTACAAATGCAAGCGCAAAAAGAGAAGCAAATGCAATAAAATGCAAGATACCAAAATAGATAAAACTGTGAGGGAATGTAAAATAACTAGCTGCAGAGACAAGCATAGCATTCGCAAGAATAAGAAAAAATCTTTTCAAGTCTTTTGTAAAGTTGTAGCCGCTTTCATTGACAAGATAAAGTGATACTCCGACACATAACAGAAACAGACTTACTATGATATAACGGAAATAGTGCCAAAAAGCTCCATGATAGATATTTATATCTATGAAATGAAAATTATTCAAATCGAAACAAAAATGAAAAACAACCATGAACACAATAGCAATTCCGCGAATAAAATCCAAATCAAAATAGCGTGTTTGCAGCTTATACATTTCAGTACTCATTTAAAACCCTGGCCTTCATCAGTATACGGTCAGAATTCTCAAACTTCAAATTTACTAAAAAAACTGCTTTATCCTTTTGTTTATAGACTCTGAAGACATCAACACTGCCAAGAGAGTCTACATCAAATTTATTAGCCTCTGACAACGGATAAACAGGTTTTTGCAATGATTCCAGTCTATAAAGTTTTTTATTTTTGACTATATAGGTTACATAAGGGTTTACTCTTCTGTGAAGGGAGTGTGTTGTTTGCAAAAAGAGGACATCTTCATTTTTGTCATTATGCACAATACTGTTTTGCTGATAAAGCATTAAAGCCAAGTCCAGGAAAAGTACTCTCTTTTTTAGACTCAGGGAATTAAATCCATTGACCTGTTTTTCATAAAATGTATTACTTTTGTTTACAGAAGCGTTGACTCTGTATAAATAAACCATCATAATAGATAAAATAGTTATAGATATCATCATTTCTATCAGTGTAAAAGCTTTTCTCATCGTATTCTTAACCGTAACAGTGATGAGGCGTAGCGCTTGGTTTTCAATGTACTTCTTCCTGTTTCGTAGACAGTTCCTGAACTCTTTTTCTTATTTGGATCGTTATCTTTTTCCTCGTTTGCAGATTCATCAAACATGCCTGTATCAATACTCTGCAGTGTTTGATACACTATTTCTATATCTGTATGTTTGAGTTCTCTTCTAAAATCATCATCCAAATCAAAGTCTGAAACCAACTCCTCCAACGATATCTTTTCATTTTCAAAGCCATACTTTGTTCCTACAAGCAATGAAAGATATTGCGTAGCCGTTTCCTGATTTTTCACCTGAGAAAATATATGTGTGTTGTTGGCATTTATTTGCAGTAAAGCCATAATTACCACTGAAATAATCATCACAGCTACCATCACTTCTATAAGCGTAAAGGCTCTCCTGCGAAGATTACATGTAGCGGTACAGAACATTTTATAATCCGATACGGATTGCTTCATCCAGTGAAGTTTCTCCATTTAAAACCATGTTGGAGAGTTGAAAAGAGATACTTTGCAAACCGTCAGCTTCCAGTGCTTCTTTGATGCTGTGCTCATCCGCTGTAGTTTTTAAAAGATCTTTCACTTTGTCATTCATAATCAAAAGTTCACCTATGGATCTTCTGCCTGTGTAGCCACTGTAATTACATACGGGGCATCCTTTTGCTTTAAAAATTTTGCTCTCCTTTGGGATATTGTAATCATCGGCAAAATTCTCGGCTATGACATCTTCTTCTTTACACTCATGGCATAATACGCGGACCAGCCTTTGCGCCAAAATACCTAGAATCGAAGAGGATATTAAAAACGGTGCGATTCCCATATCGACCAGTCTTGATATCGTAGCAGATGCAGAATTTGTGTGAATTGTAGAAAAAACCAGGTGCCCTGTCAGTGCTGCACGCACCGCAATAGATGCTGTCTCTTCATCTCTGATTTCCCCTATCATTATGACATCAGGGTCCTGGCGTAAAATTGAACGCAGAGCACTTGCAAAAGTGAGTCCTACTTTTTCATTCACTTGAATCTGTGATATGCTTTCTGACTTGTATTCCACAGGGTCTTCAACTGTTATAAGATTTTTTTCAGGAGATTCCACTTCTCGCAAGAAAGAGTGCAAAGATGTTGTTTTACCGCTTCCTGTCGGTCCGGTCACTAAAATAATTCCGTGTGAAAGACGCAACAGACTTTTGATCTTTTCAATCATGTCCTGATGAAATCCAAGCTCTGTTATCTGCGGTATCTGTGAACTTTGCATCAAAATACGCATAACAACTCTTTCCCCGTAAAAAGTAGGCAGTACCGAAACCCTGATATCCAGTATCTCGCCTGCAATTTTTATCTGTGTTCTTCCGTCTTGGGGAATACGTTTTTCCGAAATATCTAAATTTGAAATAACTTTAATACGACTGATGATAAGACTAACAACTTTTTTGTCCAAATCTGCATTTTTACTCAGCATTCCGTCTATACGAAATCGGACTTCACCGCTCTTCTCTTTTACCTCTATATGAATATCTGAAGCTCTTTTTTTGACAGCCTGATAAAAAAGTGCATTGACAAACTTGATAATTGGCGCTGATTCTTCACTCGTTAAAATATCACTCGACGTTCTTAAAAAATCGGTCAGAGAGATGTCTTCTTGTTCATTCTCTTCTGCAGAGTCTTCTTGCATTGTCTCTATTGCTTTGTCTGTACGAAGTTCCAAAAAACGGTTATAAAGTCTGTCATACGAGTCTTCATCAAGCATTTTGAGAGGATATTTGATTTCTAATTTTGTATAATAATTACTCGCTTCAACCAAATATCTTTCACAGACACATGCAATGACTTCTTCTTTTGTTTTGCTAAAAAGAAGATAGTTTTTAACACTGATCTCCGTTGGTATACCCTCAGGTTCACATACCTGTAAATGTAAATCGTGAAGCACTTCTGTATTGAGCATTAATAGACACCTTTGACATGCACTGCAGGTTCTGTACTCTTTTGTGTCTTTTCATTTTTTTTACTTGTTATCTTTTTAAAGATTTTTTCATTATACTCTTTTTGCACACTTGAAAGGACACCCAAGTCTCTTTGCAGTTTTGAAAGTTCTTCACTTTTATCTATGACATAAGGAGTCAGAATGACTACTAAGTTATCCTGTTCTTTAATTGTTTCAGTAGATGCGAAAAGATAGTCTCCTATCAATGGAATATCTCCCAACAGAGGAACTTTTGTCTTTGTTTTTCTGTCAAGGGATTTTACAAGACCGCCTATAATAATACTTTCACCGCTTCTTAAAATCGCCTGTGTCTTCACCTCTTGTTTGGACGTAACAGGCTGTCCCGCTGCATCAGAGCTTAAAATATTTTCCAAAGACGCTTCAACATCCAAAGTCACCTTGTCGTTCGAAGAGACTCTGGGTTTGATTCGTAATGTCAGACCGATATTTTCTCTTTTATAGTTGTTTGTCACTCCCGAAACAGCATTTGTTGTTGCACCGGATATTATAGAGATGGTTTTACCGACATAGATAGAAGATTGTTTATTGTTGACACAGAGAATTGAAGGATTTGATATTGTTTTTGATGCGCCGTGACTTTGTAAAAAATCAAGTGTTGCCCCAAGAGCCAATGCGCTTTTGGCTCCAGAACCAATAGCTCCCAGATAATTAATAATCTGTGTTGATGCCAAATTTTGCAAATTAGCATCACCAAAGTTTGCACTCATTGCATAAAGTCCGGATGCAGAAACATCTCCTGCTGCAAAGCCATACTTTACTCCCAGGTTTTCCGCATTATTTTTATTGATATTAATAATTCTTGCCTGGACATATACCTGGTATTTTTCCTTGTCCAGTGCATCAATAATAACCTTGATTCCTTTGAGTATCTCAGGATCAGCAACTGCGATGATGGCATTTATCTCTTCACTCGAAGATATATTCGGTTTTGTGGTGAGACCTTTATAGGTTTTATCAGAAATAATCTCCTTTAAGGTCTTGATAACATTTTTTGCATCAGAATTTTTAAGACTGTAGATTTCAACAGAACGGCTGGCATTCGATTCCACATCAAGTTTTTTCGCCAAATCTTCAATTTTTGCTACATTTTTTTTGTTCCCGATAACAATCAAACCGTTTATATTTTCATCAAAGATGATATTGACTTTGTCCGAAACGACCTTAGGATTAAATATTGACTTGCTTATGTTCAGCAAACGGGCCTGAAGTTTTCCGGCATCTGCATGTTTTATATATATCAGTTTTACAATAGAGTTGTTTGTTGTTTGAATATCTCTGATGATTTTTTTAATGGTTTCTATATTTTTTGGATAATCAGTTATCAAAATCGTATTGCTCTCTTTTAATGTCATCAGTTTTGCAGTTTTTGAAATAAGATAACGAATCTTTGCCGCTATAATATCTACATTTTCACCCTCTACTTTAATAGCCTGTGTGACCATCAAAGATCCGGATACTTTTTGGTTTGGTTTGACCACATCCGCATTGGATCTTGCAACCTCAGAAGAGCGGACAACTTCATAATAAGACCCATTGCGTACCAAAGAGTAGCCTTTTGACTGTAAAACAGAAACCAGCATCCCCATTAATTCATCATCATAAATAGGTACTGAACTCACAAGATTGACACTTCCGTTTATTTTATAGTTCATTAAAATATTTTTATGTGTAATTTTTGCTACCAGTTTTACAAAATCATCAATGGCCAAATTTGAAAAGTTAACATTCACCTGCTCTCTTGCCTGAAGAGAGAATGTTAAAAGTAGTATCAACGTTATGTGCTTAATGAATTTCATATATCAATTCCTTTTCTGTGTTATTTCTTAAAACGATCAAGCTTATTTCGCTTAATTTGTTTATATTTTTATATATATTCATCACTGCTTTATATGATGTCAAATCAACATTATTTGCTTTAATGATAATATCACCTTTTTGCAATCCGAGTGCTGCAAATTTTGAATTTTTATCTATTTTCATTATTTTAAAACCTTTAATTTTTCCATCTTCC
Source organism: Sulfurimonas sp. SWIR-19 (assembly GCF_020410885.1). Lineage (GTDB taxonomy): Bacteria > Campylobacterota > Campylobacteria > Campylobacterales > Sulfurimonadaceae > Sulfurimonas > Sulfurimonas sediminis. Next base: position 1,309,884 of record NZ_CP084578.1, read on the forward strand.
ATGACTTCCTTTATGGCAATCTGTTTCCAAATCTTTTGAGGATTTTTTTCGAAAAACTTTATATCCTGTCTTGATATATTTGCCGCACCATTGTCTGTTTCATCATGCGTAACCTTGTTTATATTTACATTTTTAATTTTTTGTTTCACAAAATGCAGTATATAGTTTTTGCCATCTTTTGTAAAAACAACATTATCGTTATTGATTTCTTTCAAAATATAGCCATTATATGTTTCACCCACTCCGATAATAGAAGTTTTCTTCAAATTTGATTTCATTGCCACTATGGCATATCCATAATTTTTAGAACCGTAAAGACCGATCAGAGTCATATCGGTAATACTTCTGTGCGTGCCCGTTTCATTTGTTTTTTTATACCCCTTGGTATTTGCATGTAAAGGAGTAAGCATATTTGTAAAATTTACTCTTTGATATGCCGGACGATAATTCTTTTTTATCTTTACATCTATGCCATTGCTTGGTAAATACCATAACAGCACGAGCGCAAGCAGTTTGGAAAGAGCTATTAAAATCAACAATTTTGTAATGATTTGCAACATTTTGGAATTAGAAACTTTGTTCATAAACGAAGCCTCCGTTTTTATCTTTTTTCAAATTTCGCAGTGTTGTACGATAATGAGTCAACATTTTTTTGGAAGGTTTTATCAAAACCTGCAAAGTTCTCTTGACAAGGTCAATATTTATATCAGCCTCTCCAAACTCACCACTGCATTTGCCCTTTACATGTAAAGGATCAAATACAGCATAGACAAGATACAGGCTCTTTACATGTAAAGGCATAAATCCTGATGCCATATCTGATAAGACCAAACCTTCAACTTCTACACTGTTATACAAAAGAAAAGGATTCAATCTTATTTTTTGTATTTTTGCAGTTTCGAGTGATTTTACATATAAAACAGCATTTTTTATTTCAAGCGTAAAACCTTCATCACTGAGAGTTTCATCATTCAGAACAATACCTTTTTTTTGCAGTTGCTGTTCAGCAAAATAGTATATATTTACTTTTGGAGAAAAATAGATAAATGCCATCATAAAAAACAGGACATACAACAGGAATAAAACCAGTTTTTTTACCATTTTATCTTCACCTCCAGCGTTGATTTGTTCTCGCTGATTCTTTTTATTTTCAGCATTGTTATGTTAAATGTTGTATTGAGAATTTTACCCATTAAAAAATTCAAAGCTTTTATATCCATATTTTGAGAACTGATATGTATCCCTGAGTTTGTTATCTCTTTTTTTATGTTGGAACTCTTTAAAACAGGATTTGACAATATATGTAAAATCTCTTTTTTTTCTTTTTCTTTGTTGGCAAATGCTTTTTTTAAAGCACTCGTATCTAAAGCAACTTTCAGCGTTTTTTCATAGAGAATTTTTTCCTGCTGAAGCTCTTTTTTTGCATCTATGAGCTTCAGAGCAAAAAACAATAAAAGCAAAAGTAAAAAGATGCCAACATAAAGAGGATTTAAGCGGTTCATAAAGTTATCTCCAAAGTCAGTACTGAATTTTTTAGTTGGGTTTTAGCATGAATACCTTTACGTTTCAATGCTTCTGTAATTTTTTTGCTCTGTGTAACACCTTTTATAATCACCGTTAGCACTTTGGAGTCAAATCCTATGTAGGAAATTTTTTCATTTTTTGCAAGATGCATTTTAAGAAAATACCCTATATATTTTCTCAGTTTTGTCTGTTTTTCGTATATTTTACTCAGTTCTGCATGAATTGCCTGATTTTGCATCATGGTAGGCTTTAAATTGTACTTTGCAAATACAGCACTCCTTTGATCCGAAAGTGTGGCTGCTTTGTCCATAGTAATAAGCCATTCCCCGAAAATTATCCCTGTGATAAACAATAAAACAAAACCAATCTTATAAAAACTGGACTTTTTGAGAATATGATTAAACTGCTGTAAGACTATCGCATGACCGGATGGTTTAAAGTCATCCAGTTTAAGGGTACCTGCCTCTTTTATCCAAAAATCAGGTACAAGAATCACTATACCGTTTTTCACTACAAGTGCCTGTTTTTCATTGACTCTACAGGCCACTTCCAGGGAAGAAAATTCACTCTGCGCAAAATAGATATTGACAACATTTGAAGGAGATATCCCTTTTTGTGCCATCAGTCCTAAAATCATTTTATCTTCATAGGCAAAAACTATATACTCGTCATTTTCTTTATAGACATAGTAGCTGTAGTGACCCTCAGGCAGAATGTCTTCAAAAATGGAAGGAAGCAGTTTTTTTACTTCCCTTATGTATTTCACAGGTAAAGAAATTTTCTTTACCCAGTATAAAGACGGAGATAAAATAACATTTGTTTTTTCTTCCATCTGCACTGGTTCCATGAAAGGATCCAACAAAATTGTTTTGTAATTATTTTTAAATTTTGTAAACAAAGTTTGATCCTTTTTTGGTTTTTATGTTGTATTCAAATTTTATTTCAGCGTTTTGCTTACCCTGTGTAACCATAAGCGTCACTGCGATAATTTTTTGCAAATCACAGCTTGCATTAAATTTTCTTTTCAAATTTTCTTTTTCTTCTGCCGTCAATTTCTCACAGTCCACAAAAAAATTATCATCTTCAGCAGCAGTGTTTTCCTGCTCATAATAATTCCCTGACATTATATTAAAAACATCCCTGTTTACAAAGTTTAAATCAATTACATAAGCAGAATTTTTATAATTTCCAAAATTAAAGATATTATGCAGATTTATATGTTCAACACTGTTGTCATGATAGATTTTTTTATAATACTCATTTAACTCTTTTATCTGTTCGTCAGAACTTATATAATCTCTAAAGAGATAAGGATTGTCATCAAACAGAGCACTGTTATACATTCCGTCTTCTTTTATACCGCCTGTTAAATCTTCAAGGAGATAAAGATACTCACTGTTTATCATTTTTGCATTAAAATAACCGATAAGTGCATTCTTCAGTGCACTCCCTCCTTCTGTGTTCTTTTTGAGTGCATTAAAATTAAATTTAGATCGGGCACTCTCGAGCTTTACTTCTACCATTATATCCGTACTCAAGGGGACAACTGTGCTGTATTGTAATAAAAATGCACGAAAGGTCTGTGTGTCATTTATATCATCAAGTTCGGGAGTCTCTTTTAAAATTTTCATCATATCATCCAAAACAGCAGTAGTTTGCAGTAAAAATTTCTCAGATGAAAGATTCTCTTTTGCACTGTTGATGTGCCCGAGTGAGACCCCTATTGTAATTGTAATTGCCATAATGAAAAACATCGTTATCAAAAGGGCTATTGCATTTTTTTTAAACATTTACTGAATACTCATAGAAAAAATTGGCAACAACATAGCTGAAACTATAAATCCGATAGATCCACCCACAAAGAGCATAAGAGCGGGTTCAAGCAAAGTTAACAACAGAGAAATCTTGTCACGGTTCTCTTCAAAATAGAGTTCTGAAACATTATGCAAAATTGTTTCAAGTTCTGACGTCTCTTCTCCCAAAGCTATAGACTGGATAAAAGCATAATCAATCTTTATATCTGATTCATTGAGTGCATTTGAGAGCAGTTTTCCTTCTACCACTTTCTTTGAAGCCGTTGTAAACAGCTCTTTGAGCACAAGATTGTTTAAAATATTTGTTCCGAGATTTATAGTACGCACAAAAGGAACACCCGAACGGACCAGCAAAGATGCCATATAAGAGAAGCGTGCCAATTCACTTTTTTGTATAATCTCTCCGAAATACGGCAGTTTTAAGAGCAGTTTATCGACCCCGTAAGCAAAAGAGTGGCTTTTCTTGCGTGCGAATATAAACATGACAATACCGGCAAACAATGATGCCAAAATGATTTTAAAATTATTTTGAAAAAATGTTCCCGCTGCAATGACTATTTTTGTAGGTGTAGGCAGTTCCTGATGCATATTGACAAATATTCCTGTAATCTGCGGCACTACAAAGGTCAGCATAAAGGCAATCATAAGCAAAGAGACAATTATCATAAAAGAGGGGTACGCAAAAGCACTTTTTATCTCTTTTTTAATGCGTTCCTGTTCTTTTAAAAATTTTGAAAGTTCCAAGAGTACTTCATCCAAAACGCCTCCGTTTTCACTGACTTTGATTGAGTACTTGAAAAATTCCGGAAGCACCACTACCTTTTGCGTTTCAAGTGCTGAGTAAAAATCTTTTCCCTCATTCAGATGTGTACTCACTGTAGATAAAAAGAGTTTCATCTTTTTGTTGTTTTCATAATGTGTCTGTACGATTTTCAGTGCAGATACTATACTGATACCCGAACGGATATACATGGCAAGTTCACGGGAAAGCCCTGACAACTCTTTTGCACTTATACGGTATTTTCTTGAAAAATGTATAGAGTCAAAAAACGACGGGGCTTCTTCAGTGATTTTTTGATAAATAATCTTTTTGGCTTTAATCTTACTCTTTGCCTCTGCCAAATCAGAAGCTTCAATCTTGTCAGATACTTTTTTACCAAACTCGTCAATTCCGCTGTACTTGAATATCATTGTATTATCTTTGTCATTAAATCTTGTTTTGCATTTACTGCTTCTTCTACACTGCTGTACACTTGCGGAGGTTCAAAATAGGGTGTAAAATCATATACATTGTTTTTATACTCTACCAGTACCTGATCACCGACTCCCTCACCATCCACTTCATATGAAAAGCAGACATCTTCTTCAATGTTGTCCTGGTTAAAATAGCCTGTATTCTCTTTTTGCATTGCACCAAGATCAAAGTCATAGCGATAGACTTTTACACTTTTATCAAGGAAATTTTTTATCTTTATATCCTGCTTCTTTCCATCTATAAGTACAAAACAATTCTTACAGTTATCCAAACAAACCAATTTTACACTCTCTTTATGCGGATAAGATTGCAAAAACTCTTTTAAATTTTTAAGTGACAAATTTGTACTTTTTTCACTGAGCTTTTTAAAATTGCCTATGACCAAAGTATAGACAACTCCCATTATCACTATGACTATCATAAGTTCAATGAGAGTAAAAGCTTTTTTCAAAAACAGTATCTCTTATTTACACTGACTGAGTTTTATATCTGCAGCTTCTTTTGTTCCACCCTCTTTTGCATCTGCACCAAGAGAGACCAGTTCCACTTTGCCGTCATTGTTCATATAGATAAAATTTCTTCCCCATGAGTCTTTTGGAATCTCATTGTCTTTAAAATACCCACTCGGTGAGTAGTTGGGATATTTTTGCGGATCCGGGTTTTTTACAAGGGCTTCAAGCCCTTCCTCTGTAGTAGGATATCTGCTGTTGTCAATTTTAAACATATCAAGGGCACCATTGTAAATACTCTTCATTTGCACACACACCAGTTTTCTTTTTGCCTCTTCACCTTTTCCCGTAAGACTTGGCATTATCATGGCTGCCAAAAGCCCCAAAATGACGATAACTATCATTAATTCTATGAGCGTAAAACCACTCTTTGATCTGTTTTTCATGCTTTATTACCTTGTTCTTTTTAATTATTTATTATAGCAAAAAAATGTGTTAACTCTTTGCAACTGTTTCTCTTTTATCGTAAAAATGCTTCCGTTTTGTCAAAATAGCGTTCAATGTCATCAAAACTGTGGCTTCCGCCCTCTTCTATAACGAGCGCAGCTTTTGAAAACTTATCTGCCGCTTCTTTATAGTTCAGTGTTTCATCTCCCTTTTGGAGTAAAAGTAGAAAGTTCTCCTGTTTTGGTTCTTGCACTTCATACTTTTTGAGCATTTGCAGATGAGACTCTCTCCATTGGAAACTGCTGCCGTCATAAAAACTCTGCATAAACCCGAGCGTTTTTTGCAGTGTAATATACGGATAGGCTGAAGGATTTATCAGTACTGCTTTAAGATTATATTTGTGTGCAAGATATGTTGCATAGTACCCTCCCAAAGACGAACCCATCAGACTGATTTTTTCTTGTGAATTTTTTATAATTTCTTCCAGTGTCTGTATCGCCAATTCGGGGATATATGACAATGAGGGTGCCATAAATTTTTCATTTTTGTTTATAAAATATTCTCTAAAAAGTTTTGCTTTATGCCCTTCTCCGCTGCTTGCAAAACCATGTATATAGATTATCATCTTTTTTCACTCCTTTGTATGATTTTTTGCATCTCTTCTCTTCCCAGTGCATAAGCTTTGTCAATATCTCTAAATGAAAAGACTTTGATGTCTAACAACTTTTCACTGCATAAGTATATACTGCACAACTCTTTTTTTGGAATATATTTTGACTGCCATGCTGTGTGTATGTTTTTTTTAAACCATCCTAATATAGTTGTCGGTATCTTTTTGTATTTGGGAAAAAGATTGATACCGACAATAGGATAACCGTACTGTTGCAGCTGTTCAACCGGAAAATTGTCTACAAGACCGCCGTCTACAACCATTCTCCCCTTTACATGTACAGGAGCAAAGAGCGGGGCTACAGAGCAGGATGCCAAAACCGCTTCTTTAAAAATTGCACCCCTGTTATAATAAACCGGGCTTTCATTTTCCACATCACATGCCGTTACATGTAAAGGTATTTCAAGTGCTTCAAAACTCTCTTTGTCTATGAGTTTTTTTATCACTTTGGCATTGTGATTGAGTTTAAACAGATAGCCATGTCCCAAAGAGAGTTGAAAAACTGAGCGAAACTCTTTTGATTGTATCACTTTAAAAATATATGCAGCACTTTTCCCACAGGCAAGAGATGCTCCGATCAAAGCACCTACACTTGTCCCACTGACAGCTTTAATCTTGATACCGTTTTCTTCAAGCACAGAAACTACACCCAGTTGATAGGCTCCGCGAGCTGCCCCTCCGGACAGACAGAGTGTTATTTCTTGCGGAAATTGATAATTTTCCATTCACCCTCCAGTGTTTCCACAATTGCAGTGCAACTCTCAACCCCAATCACCGCAGTTTAAATATTTGATACCCATAAATCACACCACTTAAATGCAAAAGTAAATCATATCCATAATCACCTAAAACTGCCAACCATTTGAATAATTTATGAAAGTATAGTCACTTCATATTACAAAACGGTCACAATTGCATTTTTCAAGATAAATAAAATATGCTTTTGTGCAGTTTTTCGGAACCTAGGTTTTAACCTAGTCCTTAGTCTTTAAAGCATAAAAGGCGAAGCTAAAATTTTACTTCTGAAAAAAAATAATTTACAATAACTTTTCCTGTCCGAGTCTGTAAAGGGCAAAGTCATACTTTAAGGGGTCGGTTGCATCAAAAGTTTTGAGCTTGTTTGTTAGCTCTATTGCTGCTTGCAAGTCGTATGTTTTTCTTTTTAAGAGTCCCAAACGCCGGCTTACATTAAATGTATGCGTATCAAGCGGCATAATCAAATCAGCCTTGTCTATGCCTTTCCACAGACCCATGTCTATATTGTCATCGCGAACCATCCAGCGTAAAAACATCATCCAGCGTTTTAAGGCTCCTGTTCCTTTGGTCTTGGTGCTTACCTTTGAGAGTAAAAAGGTATAGCCTCTTGAATGATGTACATAGAGTGAGTTAAGCCTTTGTATCAATGCGTTTATACCTTCTATCACACTTTTGTTTTCATCATATGCATTTTGAAATATCTCTTCGAGTGTCTGGTTTACATGTAAACGTTTGAGTGCTATAAAAAGTGCACTGATATCTGCAGCAGTTTGAAATCTATAGTAATGATTTTTAAGAGCATTTTCTATAACGGTATCATCTTCATTTAAAAGTGAAAAATCCAGTGAATGTAAAAATTTCACTATCTGATTAACATTACCATATGCAAAAAGTGCGCAAATAAGAGAAACAGCAGGGTTTCTATATTTGTGTGCCACCAAAATCGGGTCAGGATTATTTTCATTTATTTCATTTTGAGTATTGCGTTTTGCAACTTCGGCGTCAAGTCTTTTTTTTATATCCACTTAAACACCCAGTTTGTAGAGTTTCTTTCTTTCACTTGAACCTGCGATATTGAGTTGCTTTCTGTATTTTGCTATGGTACGTCTGACCATTTTTACTTTGAATTTTTCTTCTATCAGGGCTAAAAGTTTCATGTCACTCAGAGGCTTTTCATGGCTTTCATTCTTAATAAGTCCAATGAGAAACTCTTTGATGGCAGCATTACTGACATCTTCATCAATGGCGGTTGTAAAAAACTCTTTCATAGCCAAAACACCTCTGTCACATGCTATATATTTGTTTGCAATGGCTCGTGAAATGGTTGAAGGGTTATGCCCAAACTCATCGGCAAGTGTTTTGAGGGTCAAAGGCATAATTTGCCCGCCTGTAAAAAATTCATACTGATACTCAACGATCATCAACCCTACTTTGTACAGCGTTGCTTTTCTCATATCAAGGGCATCTACAAGACTTTTTGCCTCTTTGATTTTTTGCCTTACAAATTCATGTTCAACCCCATAAGAGGTGTCTATGTTTATCACAGGGTAGTAGGCATCATTGAGTTTGACTTCTATCTGCTGTTCATCATTAAAATATATCATCAAATCAGGAATAATCTGCGCAGAATCTTCCTGATATTCGATATTTGGCGGATTTTTAAATGTTGAGAGTACATGCATAACCTCGTTAAAATACTCTTCTTTGGAATAGGCATGAATATTTTGCATGTCATTAATGATCTTTACAGCCAGACTATATGCCTGGTCACTTATTTCACTGTTGTCGAGTTGAAACAAAAATGACTCAGCCAAATCTTTAGCACCTATGCCTACGGGTTCTACATGTAAAAAGCGCAGACGAATCTTTTCAAAAGTTTCTCTGTCTATACTGTTTTTTTGGCAAAATTCTTCTGTATTACCGTCGTAGTAGCCATATTCGTCCAAATTTTCGATGACATACAAAGCTACTTTTTGTGAAACGGGTGTAGGAAAAAGCGGCGCACCTATCTGCTCATCTAAAACATCATAAAGTGTTCGACTTTGAATAGTCAAGGCTTCGATCTGTTCTGTTCTGGAGTTGCTCACTCCACGAGAAATTATTTTTCTTGGAATCTTTTTTTCAAAATCCTCTTCAAAGCCTGATTTCACTTCTATCACAGGATTGGCTTCGACAAAAGGAGTCATAGCTTCCCCCAAATCAGAAAGACTTGAATGTAAAATAGGAAGCCAGTTACGCAGGGTATTTGAGAGTTTATGTTTTGTCTCAACGCCCTGTGTCTGTCTTAATGCTCCCATATTTTCATGAATTCCTAAAGCTTAAAGCTTTCACCGAGATAATGTGTACGGACATCTTCATTTTGTCCGATTTCATCACTGGTTCCCTGCGCAAGCAGTTCACCTGACTTTATGACATAAACTCTGTCACATACATCAAGTGTTTCGCGTACATTATGGTCTGTTATAAGTACACCAATATCATAAGAAACCAGTTGATGTATAACTTTTTGTATATCCATAACAGCAATTGGGTCAACGCCGGCAAAAGGTTCATCAAGCAGTAAAAATTTCGGTTTATTCACAAGTGCACGTGCAATTTCTACACGACGACGCTCTCCACCGCTGAGACTGATTCCTTTTCTGTAACGTATCGGCTCAATGTTAAACATATCAAGCAGTTCTACAATGCGTGCTTCTTGTTCTGCTTTACTTTTAATACCGACTTCAGCGGCTATCATCAAGTTGTCTTCAACACTCAAATCTTTAAAGATCGAAGCTTCCTGCGGTAGATAGCCTATACCTTTGAGCGCTCTTTCATGTAAGGGCATCCCGATGAGATCTTCTCCATCAAAATAAACTTTTCCCTCTGTTGCTTCTACCAAACCACAAATCATATAAAAAGTGGTTGTTTTTCCTGCTCCGTTTGGTCCAAGCAGTCCTACAACCTCGCCACTGTTAACTTCAAGACTTATGCTTTTTACTATTTCCAAATCTTTAATTTTCTTTTTTAAGTCTGTTGCTTTTAATGTGTGCATATTGTATACTCTCTTGCATCATCTGAAATTTTTTCTATCTCTATTATTACTGTTTCAATGCCGGCAGAGACTAAAATATCCACCAATTCATCACTTCCCCACTCTATAAAATGCAGACCCGGTTTTTCCAACTCTTCAAGCATACCCAAAGAGATAAAATGATCAAGCCCGTGATTGTATATATCATAATGAAATAATTTTTCTCCATAACATTGCTGCAATGAAAAAGTAGGCGATGTCACATCTTCACTCCATCCGAGTTTTTTTGCTATATTTTTTACCAAAGTCGTTTTGCCTGCAGCCAAATCACCCTTTAAAATAATAACACCTTCTTGTAGTTGACTTATAACCCTGTCTGCCAAAGAGTCTAACTCTTCCAATCTATATGTATATGTTTTTTTCATAACTTGTTTGATGTTTCTATGATTTGTTTTAATTTTACTTTCGGTCTTGCTTTTGCAAGGGCTTCTCTTGCCATTTCCAGCCCATCTTGTATATCTCGAGCCAAGCCCCCTACCATCAATGATGCTGCAGTGTTTATAAGCACTATATCTCGTTGGGCATCTGTTGCTTTTTCATCAAATACAGCTCGTAAAATATTTGCATTTTTGAGTGCATCGCCACCCATTATGGCTTCTAGTGGCGCTTTTTTGATACCGTACTCCTGCGGGTCAATAATAAACTCTCGTGTCTTGCCGTCTTGCAGTAAAGCCGCATAGGTCACATCACTGATGCTGATTTCATCCATCCCTTCGTTGGAGCTGACAACCAGAGCCGATGTAGCTCCGTTTATCTGCAGTGCTTCTGCCATTTTTGGTACAAAAGCTTTGTCAAATACGCCCAGCATTGACTTTTTCACACCGGCAGGATTTGTCAAAGGTCCGAGTATGTTAAATATAGTTTTGTCAGGAATGCTTTTACGCACCGGTACGATGAATTTCATAGCCGGATGATGGTTTTGTGCAAACATAAAAGTAAAACCTGTCTCTTCAAGAAGTCTTGCGCTCTGTTCAATACTCAAGTCAAGCCGAACACCCAGTGCTTCAAACATATCGGCACTGCCGCTTTTTGAAGTAATAGAACGACTTCCGTGTTTTGCAATGGTTGCCCCACAAGAAGCAGCAAGCAGCGCTACTGTTGAGGAGATGTTGAAACTGCCTATTTTATCACCGCCTGTTCCGACAATATCAAGCGCATTTTCTCTGAGTTTATCAGAAACAGGCAAAGCAATGGCAAAACTGCGCATAACCTGCGCAGCAGCGGCAATTACTTCCACAGGAGTACTTGCATCAAGTCGTATACTGAGTAAAAATTCACGCATCTGTGCATCACTCATTTCATGTTCAAAAAGTGAAGTAAATTTTACTAAAGCTTCCTCATATGTCATGAAATCTCCTTTATGTACTGATCTTGCAAAGATTTTGGTGTTGATTTTGTTGTAGGAATTTGCAGCACTTCATACTTTTTTGATTCATTGAGATAGTTTATAGTAATGATGCTGCCGACTTCCACATTTTTACTCGCCTTTGCCACCACGCCGTTTATTTCCACAACGCCGTTACTTATCATATCCTGTGCAACGGAACGTCTTTTTGTAATATTTACCGAATTTAAAAATTTGTCTATTCTCATTTTTTATCTTTATTGTTTTTTTACTCATTTATAGTTTGTTTATTGTAGACAAATCAAACTGAAAAGAATGTAAGAAAAGAAAAAAGTTGGAACATTTTTTGCATTAGATTAATTATTTTGCATCAGTTTTTCAAAATCTTCGCTTAAAAGCGGTTTGGAAAAAAGATACCCCTGATACAGATCACACTCTATTTTTTCTAAAAAGTCTCTTTGTTTCTGTGTTTCAACACCTTCGGCTACTGTTGTGAGATGCAGATTTTTTGAAATATCAACAATACTCTTCACTAAAGAAGCCTGTTGTTTATTGTCAAGTTCCGCTATAAAAGACTGATCTATTTTTAGTTCAGTTACGGGAATATCACGGATATAGCTTAATGATGAGTAACCCGTGCCAAAATCATCTATAGAAAAATGAATATTGTGTTTTTTGATCGTATTGATTATAACAATCAGTCTTTTTAAATCCTGAGATGTACTCGTTTCAGTAATTTCAAAAATCAGTTTTGTATGAAAACTGGCTACATTATACTGACGAATAAGACGCTCAACCAGAGGAATGAAATCTTTGTTCAAAAGCTGTCTTACACTAATGTTAATCGATATTTGGTGCAGATGCATTCCTATGCTTTCCCATCTTTGCAGCGTTTTTATAGCTTCTTCCAAAATATATTCACCTAACTCTATAATATAGCCCGTACTCTCAGCCACGCCGATAAACACTTCAGGGCTTACCTGACCAAGTGTCGCACTCTTCCATCTTACAAGCACTTCACAGCCGATAATTTTATTTTTACAGTTTATTTGCGGTTGGTATTGCAGATATATTTCATTTTTTTCTATGGCAAAATGCAACAGTCGTTCTACATGTAATTTATTTTCGATGATTTTACACAGTGCATCATTAAAGATGACGACATCATCCCTGCCGGCACTTTTAACTTCATACATCGCAATATCCGCTTCTTTTAAAAAATCATGGGCATTGAGTTTTGGATTGTTTATGATACTCACTCCAATACTTGCACTAATATGAAGAGTGCTGTCTTCTATAAAATAGGTCTCTTTGATTGTGTGTAAAATTTTATTTGAAAATTCTTTTGCCTGCGCAAGACATCTCTCTTTCGTCTCAAGTGCATCACTTAAAATACAAAATTCATCTCCACCCAATCTGGCAACGATGTTACTGTACTTGTCAGCCAATTGTGTCAAACGCTGTGAAACTTCAACAAGAAGTTTATCTCCGACATCATGTCCAAGGGTATCATTGATTGTTTTAAAATAATCCAAATCTATTAAAAGCAAATAGGTATATCTGTTTTTGTTTTCTCTTACAGAACTGTCCAGGTACTCTATAAAATAACGTCTGTTTCCAAGTCCTGTCAAATAATCATGATATGCCTGAAATTTGCTCTTAAGCAGATATTCATAAGTATTTTTTGCAGCATATAAAAGAACTAATGTCAATACAACAGTAAAAAACGCAATAAGATAAGAAAATGTTTTTCCAACAAATATAAGATATACCGTAATAGGTAACATCAAAGAAATAACAGTGATAACAACAAGTTTTTTTTGTGAAGCTAAAATTGTAGATGCAACAACGGCACTGCCGAGTTGTGTTGCAATAGCAATATAGTGCAGATTGATATTATTTTTAGAAATATAATATAAAAAGATAACTGTCCATAAAGAAAAATAAATAAACATAAAGTATCTTACTTCTGTAAGCCATCTATTTTTTTCTCGAATTGTCATATCAAAAGAGTATTTTTTATAAAGTTTATATCCCCAAAAAGAAACTAAGACAACAAGAGTAAACCATAATGTTTCTATAATTACAGATGAGTATAAAGAACCCATTATAATATAACCTGGTCCTGTACCTAGGAATAATGCTATAACAACTAAAATTTGTTTATGCATAAAATTATAAAAATTAATATTATCATTCATGTGCAAACAGACCTTGTATTATAATAAAAAATAATTATATCATAATTTTTGTGCCTCATATAGCAATACTTTTTTTCTTTGTTAAAGCTTATATATATGCCGTTTTTTACTATTTTAGCCGATAAAAGTGTATAATTCCATTATGTTAACCTTTACACATCAAACTATGACACAAATCACAAAAGTATTACAAAATCACATCAACACAATGCAAGCAAAAGAGATAATTTCATTTCAAATACTCAATCCTGACATTGCAACTTCTTTGTATAACGGCACACGCATTACATGTAATGATCAAGAGTATATTTACCGTGGCTATAAAAGTTGGATGGATTTGGCACATTTACTTAGGTGCAGAATGCTGACACCGAAAATTGCTGATGAACACACCGTAATTATGCGCTATGAAAAACTTGATGAAGACAGCAGTTTTCATAAAAACATCACAGACAAAGAAGAAAAATACGGAGAAAACTCCATTTTCACAAAAATTCACAAAAATGAAGAGGCTTCTTTTATTTACAGTTACACACAGGCACTGGAAAATGTACATCTGAACAAAAGAGTGCGTATTTTGAATCTCGGGGTCAACAGTGGAGACGAGTTTGAAGTCATAACCTCTTTGGCAGACAACTTTGAAGCGCTTGAACTTGTCGGCATTGACTATTGTGAGTCTGCCATAGACGCGGCAAAAAAGAAGTTTAAAAACTTTGCCAACATCTCTTTACATGTAGCCGATATAAACAGTCTCAATGCGCTTGATTTGGGAAAATTTGACCTCATCATCAGCATAGGAACACTCCAAAGCTCAAACCTTGCATTTAACAAAGTTTTGATGTCCATAGTCCAAAACCAGCTAAAAAAAGAGGGAGCCATCATACTTGGCTTTCCAAACTGTCGCTGGGTAGACGGAGAGATGCTATACGGAGCACGCGTAAAGAACTATGCTTTTTCAGAGATGGGACTGCTCTACAAGGATGTCATCTTTGCAAAAAAATACCTGCAGCAAAAAAAGTTTCGTGTTACTGTTACGGGAAAAGACTATATATTTGTAACCGCTACATCCATTCGCAAAGACTAAGAAGCAATACACGTTTTTCGGAACGCGGACTTCAGTCCGGGCTGAGAGTGGCAAGAGTATGGCAACAGCCGGCACTGAAGTACCGGTTCCGAGAAAGCATTAATTTTCTTAACTTAATAGACAAAGAACTAAGAAGCAAAACCTGATGCAAAGGTGTCTTTTGCAACCACTATCTGTTTTTGCCGCTCTTTGCGTTTTGTATCTTTTTCTACAAAAATCTTCTTGCGTGTTTTAGGGTCCAGTTCAGTATAATACATTACAGCAGAATAAGTACCGGGAGTCGGCGTAAAGACCTGCGCCTGTTCAGGATTCATTTGTAACTCTTCTGTGGTAAAACGCTTCAACTCGTGCATGTCTTTCTCTTCGCATCCCGGATGGGCTGCAATGAGATAATAGGTCAAAAACTGTTTCTTTCCAGACTCTTTGTTGAGTTTGTCATAAAGTTTTTTAAAATCTATCAGCGTCTGTTTTCCAGGTTTTCCCATGAGTTCAAGTACATGCTGCTGTGTATGCTCCGGAGCTACTTTCATCTGTCCTGATATATGATGCTCTACCATCTCTTTAAGGTAAGAGTATCCGTGCTGCTTATCCGCTGTAATCAGATCATACCGAACACCCGAAGCCACAAACGCTTTTCGCACACCCTCCACCTGACGAACCTGGCGTAAAAGATTTATGTTGCGTGAGTGGTCAACCTTCATCGACTTACATAAATGGCTGGCATCGACACAACGCTGATGGTCACAGGTGCCGAGTTTGAGCTTTTTGTTACACTCATAGCCGTACATATTTGCCGTAGGTCCGCCGACATCAGAGATGATGCCCTTATAGTCTTTGTATTTATTGAACTCTTTAGCTTCTGATAAAATATTGTTTTCCGAACGCGTTCTGATAGTTCTTCCCTGATGCACCCCTATGGCACAAAAGTTACACTCTCCCCAACAGCCGTGATGCGTCATGATCGAAAACTTAATCGTCTCCAGACATTTCACTTTTCCCTCTTTGGCATAGTAAGGATGCAGTTCTCTTGTAAAAGGAAGGTTGGAGTTTGTATCCATCTCATCTTCATTCAGGTAGTCACAGGGAGGGTTTTGGATGAGGTACCGGCTGTCTACCGGCTGGCAGAGTCCTTTTGCCGCTATAGGGTCATTATTGTCATAAAAAAGGTCAAAAAGGTCTATGTACTTCTCTTTGTCATCCAAACACTCTTGGTGTGAAGGCAGTTGCAGATACTCATAAACCGGCTCTTTGGATATATAACAGATTCCCCGTATATCTCTGTAATCTCTCTTTTCATCTATGGCACGGGTTAACTGTTCCAGTGCAATTTCCCCCATACCGTAAATCATCACATCCGCCTTAGAATCAAACAAAATAGGCTTTTTGAGTTTGTTAGACCAGTAATCATAATGACTCACCCGTCGCAAAGAGGCTTCAATGCCTCCCAAAACGATAGGCACAGTATTTTTAAAATAACGCCGTATCAGATTTGTATAGACCAAAACTGCTCTGTCAGGTCTTTTGTTGTTCTTTCCACCCGGAGTATAATCATCGGAATTTCGAAACTTTTTGGTAGCTGTATAGTTTGAAACCATACTGTCAACGCTGCCACCACTGACACCCCAGTACAAACGAGGCTCACCCAAACGCATAATATCATCAGGAGTGTCAATGTCCGGCTGTCCTATCATTCCTACTTTATAGCCCATTCTCTCAAGCATACGACCAACCATAGCAACCCCGATAAACGGCGAATCTATATAGGCATCCCCACTCACCAAAATAACATCACAGCAATCCCAACCCCTGGCATCCATCTCCGCCCGTGTTGTCGGAAGAAAATCTTTTTCACTGAAAGTGACTGTATCTTTTTTTGGATTGTTGTTTCTGTTTTTGTGTCGTCTGCTCAAGCTGTGGCCTTTTAAAATAAATATCGTTACGAATTATACACTGTTATCGACATTATGAAAATAAATTCAAAACCTTTAGATGTCATTGGTGCAACAATTACAGTCTTTAAAACATTCATCTCATTTGGAGAAATCACGATGCAGAGAGTACTTTTTCAATATTTTTTTCCAGCTATCTCTCCCTGTATTATGTACAGGTTTTATTAACAAACCGTTTTCTAAAACTTCTAGTTTTAAACTGACATTATCAAGATGTGCTTGTTGAACAAGTAGTTTAGGGATTCTAATACCTTGAGAATTTCCTATTTTAGTGAGCATTATCATCAATATACAAGGAGACAGCTATAGACTAAAAGAGAAAAAAGAACAAGGAATTTTAAATTCAGATATTTATAAGATTGAAGATAAATCTTTAGTTCAATCCAAGAAAAAAACCGAGGTGGTTTAAGTTTCAAATTGTAACTTTTTTTTACTTTTTAGTGCAAAATTTTAGAGTTCGTTTGACAAGTTTGCCCAACTTGAATTTGAAACTGCTTGAAAATAGCATTTTTTAAGTTCATAGTCTGTGTTTATTTCCTTCTTAACTTCGTAAGAAGTAATTTTAAAAATATCCCTTGTATTTAGAACTTTAACAAATTGTTGAGTAGTTTTCGTCTGTAGTTTCAAAAAATCAATGCCTATCATATCAGGATGTATCCATTTTTGATGATTGTCATTATTGTTTTTTGATACTTCATGTAAAATTGTTTTTGAATGAATGTTTTTAGAGTTTAAATAGCTTGAAAGTAAGATATGTAAATCTCTTTCGTGATACTTTATATTTTCTTTTTTTGATGTGATTGACTTTACTGAAATATCTTCCACTATATTTTGAGTATCAACAAGTTGCTCATTTTTTGTATGATAATATAGATAAAAATTACCATTACCTTTAACTCTTTTTATTCTTGTATCTCCACTTCTGATAAAATCTCCCAATAAAGCTGAGACTGTTCTCTCTGGTGTTTTACCTTTTGTAAATTCATAATATTTATTTTCAATTAAGTGATTGTAAACTTGAGTATGTGTTGATAGCTCTTTTAATTCTTCAAGACTTTTGAGTATTGCTTCTTTTATTGTCATTTTTTTTGCTCACTTATTTTTAAATGTTTATGTTGTAAGGTAACGGTTGACTTGAGAAATATTTGAGCCGCTAGGGTCAAATATTTCTCTCCAAGGTTTTGTTAGATTTTTAACCAAAATGTAGTTCTCTATGACAATTTGGACATACAGCAATCGCATTTTCTACTGTATCATCTCCAGCATTTGCAAGTGTAACGATGTGATGCACCTCTAAATATGGTGTATTGTCTTTTTTTCTAAAAAATGGTGCTTTAATTTTGCATTTTTCACAAATACCATTTGCTCTATTTAGTACTTCAACTACAACATCAGGATTTCTTTTATATTGAATTGATTTTACTTCAACAGATGATGGTTTTTTATTTGATTTTTTTAATCTCATTAATCGCTTTTCTTGAGAATCATTTTTTGATTTTTGTATATTTTGTTCAAAATTATTTTCAAGTTTAGTTTGCTCAATAATTTCGCTATCTTTAATTTCAAAATATGGAATAATTTGATAGTTTGAAAACTTGTATTTTGTACCATTAGATTGAGTATCAATAAATATGTTACTATTTAGTGGTATGAAAATATCTGCTGTTTCGTCTTTATTTCTAAAAGTGTTTTCTGGATTTTCAATACTATTAGCTAATATATCAATAAGAATTAAAAATTCTTGATTGGGTTGATTTAAAACGAGATAAAGGTCGTTTTTAAATTTTTCAAAAGGCACATTTAGCCACCAGCCATTTTCACTTTTGTAAGATACAATATTAGACCAATGTGTGTTTTTTGATGTTAATTTCTTTGATGTATCAAACAAATTAATTTTAGTTATTGCTTCGTTTTTAGTCAATGTATTCCTTTATAATCTAACGGCAGCGCGGGTGAGTGGTGACTGAATATGAAAATGTAATTTTCAGATTTGGTTGTCCACTCCTCCCGGTTGTTGTCTGATGCGGATGCAGCAGACAATAAGCGGGTGTTCAACCCGCGCTGCCGTTGTCTGAATGCGAAGCGTTCAGACAACGGTCGAATATAAAAATATGTTACCTGTTTTTGTAGTCTTTTAAGTTTTACAATGGTATCTAAATTTTTCAATTTTTGATACTTTTTTTCGGAGAGGTAACATATTTTTTTACTATGTTTTGTTAGACTTTTAGTAAACTTCTTTTCTATGAGCAATTCTAATAAGTGTGATTACTAATATGTCATTTTCTTTTAAATACACAATTCTATAATTTCCAGCTCTTTTTCTATATTTACCTTTGTGCTTTCCCTTTAAAGCTTTATCGTTTGAAAAAATACCCGCTTCTAAATCTCTAATTTTTTCAAAAATAAGTTTTTGATTTATAGTGTCTATTTTCTCAAGTTCTTTAAATGGTGCTTTTGGAACAATAACTTTGAACATTAGTTCAGCCCAAGTCTTTGTGCTACCTCTTCAAGAGAATAAACTTCAGTTTTTCCAGCTTTGAGTTCATCAATGCGTTTATCTGAAATCATTTCATCCAATGTGTCAAAATAAGTACTTACTGCTTTTTCAATAATGTAAGTTCTTGACCGTTCTAACTCTTGTGCATAAGAGTCTAAATCTGTTAATAATGTTTCATCCATTCTAATATTTATAGCTTTTTTCATAATGTATCCTTTTGTATCTACATTATACTACAAATTTATATAAAGTTCAAGTGGAGTCTAACGGCAGCGCGGGTGAGTGGCGACTGAATATGAAAATGTAATTTTCAGATTTGGTTGTCCACTCCTCCCGGTTGTTGTCTGATGCGGATGCAGCAGACAACAAGCGGGTGTTCAACCCGCGCTGCCGTTGTCTGAATGCGAAGCGTTCAGACAACTATTTATTCATGCACATTATAGGTAGAACAACCTTAAATCACACAACTAACTATCATTGATCATGTGTGTTAATTATTAAAAATATAACAAATTGCAAAATTTTTAACAAAAAACTAAATTTTTGATTATTTTTCTTAACCTATTTTGTGTGTTAATTGTTTATATGTAGTATTAACACTCAAGTTTGTATGTTAATTATCAAAAACCAGCAACAACACACATAATGTTACTTAATGAAACTATTAACATTACGCTAATGCACTTTTGTATATACTTTTCATATGTCAAAAATATTATTACTCGAAGATGATGAAATACTCTCAGAAACCTTGATTGAACTGTTGGAAAGTGAATCGTTTGAAGTGTTACATGTAAAGGATGGGGAGGCGGCGCTTGATGCTACTTTTGAAGAGAAATTTACTCTGTTGCTTTTGGATGTGAATGTTCCTTTGTTAAATGGTTTTGAACTCCTTCACAGTTTACGCCAAAGCGGAGACACTACCCCTGCTATTTTTCTCACCTCTTTAAGTGATGTTGCCTCATTGGCAAACGGCTTTGATGTCGGTGCGGATGACTACATTAAAAAGCCTTTTGATTTTGATGAACTCCTCATACGCATACACGCACTTTTAAAAAAAGCCTATCACACCTACCAAAATGAGTTACATGTAAATGATTTTCGCTTTGTTATTGACAAAGATGAGCTTTACAACAAGTCTGATTTTATACCACTCTCTCCATATGAGTTGCAAATTACAAAACTTTTTTTTCAAAACCTCAACAAAACAGTCCAAAAAGAGCTTATACTCGAAACTCTCAACGGAAACAAAGAGATGAGTGAGGGAGCCTTGCGGGTGCATATCAACAAGCTTCGTAAAATCGGACTTCCCATAACAACCATCAAAGGCATAGGATACCGTCTTGCATCATCATGAAAAACTGGCATTTTTAAAATTTTTTCTTGTCTATTTTATCAGTATCGCCTTACTTATTTTAGCTGCGGGATATTTTTATTTTCAACAGATGCAAAATCACCTTCTCAAAGAGGAAGAGTTTTCACTCATTGAATATGCCAGACATATAAAAATGGGAAGGCCATTGGATAAGTACAGCGGGGAGTATCATTATACTTTTAAAAACATACCAAAATATATTGACATCAAAAACTTCTCTCTTGGAGAAACAGAGTTTTCAAAATTACTGCCAATGAACAAAAAGGGAAAATATTTACAGGTATTTAAATCAAAAAAAAGTTTTAATGAAAAACGTTTCAGTTTACAGCAAAAAATAATAGCCATTCAGATTTTGCTCTTGCTTGTTTTTGCATATATCAGCTATATACTTGCAAAGAATGCCTTACAACCTCTACGGGAGAGTATTTTGACACTTGACAAGTTTGCAAAAGATCTCATTCATGACCTAAACACACCTGTCACTTCCATGCAGTTAAACATGAAACTCATAGAAAAAATTCCACAACTGCACAATACAAAAGCCCTGATACGATTGAAAAAGAGCATCAACAATATTTCAGAACTCCATGAAAACCTGACAATACTTCTGCAAGAGGAGACTTTTCAAATACACAGCCAAAATATCTGTCCTCTCATTCAAGAGGTTGCTGAGATACAAAAAACGCTTTACCCCGACATAACTTTTCAGATCAAATGCACTGCATTCAAAGCAAAAATAAACAAACATGCCATGAAACAGATACTACAAAACATCCTCTCAAATGCCTGCAAATACAATAAAAAAGACGGCTATGTAAAAATCTACCATAAAAACAATGCCTTATACATAGAAGATAACGGCAAAGGCATCAAAGAACCGGAAAAGATATTTGAACGCTCCTACAGTGATGAAAACAGCAGCGGTTTGGGACTTGACATTGTAAAAAGACTGGCATATGCTATGGATATAAAAATAGTTGTGCAAAAAAACGAGCCTGCAGGCACACGCTTTGTTTTAACTCTGCCTTAGGAAGTTGTATACCCTAAAACATATTCCAGTTCATATATGTTATTGACAATATACTCAAAATCACTGTAATTCTCCTCATCTGAGACTATCAGCAGTTCATCACCGATTTGCAGGTTCATTCTTGCATCAGGCATTAAGTATATTTTATCCCCTCTTTTAAGCAGCAAAAAGACTACATGTAACATCTCGTTTCTGTCAGCACGGGATCTTCTTAAATCTGCAAGGCTTATATTTTCACCTTTTTCAAGTCTTAATGTCAGTGCATACGCATTTGCGTCATTCAGCACTGTTTCAAAGTACATTGGATTCATCCCTGTGATGTTGTTAAGCATATGCACGATAATTCTCGCCCATTCATCATCTTTTTTGCGTGCTTCTTGTATAAACAGGTCAGCCAGAGGTCTTGCTATATAGCTGTATGTCGCATCAGCCAGTATTTTCTCCACTATATATATTTTGTTGATTTTAGATGCCTGAAATATGTTTAAATCATCCAATGTATTTTCACGTGCCATTGTAAATATTTTTGGATTGAGCTGTTTTGCCTTGTTTAAAATAGTAAGATTCAACAAATCATTTTGTGTTGCAGCTATAATACATACACTCTCTTTGACACCGAGTTCAAGCAGTCTGTGTACATCATCATCATCCCCGAAAATAGTTGTGTTTTTCTCTTCTATGTAGCGCTGTGAATCAAAATCTTCAATCACATACTCTATACCGGCTTTTTGCAATCCTTCCTGAATCGCTTTACCCATTCTCCCTTTACCGTATATAATGTATTTTCCCAAAGGGAACTGGTCTCTTTTTTTCAGTTTGAGTATGTGTCCGTACATCCACATCTCCAAAAGCCAGATATAGGGTGCCGTTATACCATAGTAGATGCGTTTTGAAATAATATCAAAAGGATTTTTCACATGTTTCAAATTCATACTTTTAAAGTGTTCAAGCTGAGCCTTTGAAGTCGCCTTGACTATAATATCAATTTTTTTATTGAGCAGTTTGGAGATGGTGGCTATTTTTGAATTCACCATATCATCTTCAAAAAGAGAGATGATACCTGCGCAGTTTTTTTGATGAATTCCGGCGATTTTAAGCATTTTTTGATTTGTTGCATCGCCTACAAACCCAGGAACATTTGGATAAAAATTTTCCAATATCAACTCGTCTATCTTCTCTTCGTCTTTATCCAAAACAACCAGCCTGTAGTTATGTCCGTTGAGTCTGTCAATAATACTTTTTGTTATCCCGTTATATCCAAGAATAATATAAAAAGGTTTGTTAATGTTTCTTACATGATTTCTGAACGAGTTCCTGTTTAGTGCTTTTTTGAGTGCCTCATCCTGTATTAGAGAGACAATCGCCCCTATCCCGTAAAACCATCCTATCACTGTAAAATAGATAGAAAAGCTCACCCACATCCGCTGTTCATAATTAAAAGTATACGGAGCCTCTCCAAAACCGATAGTACTTGCCATATAGGTCACAAAATAAAAGGCATCAAAAAAAGTCATCTGATAAGGGTTACCGTTGTTATCTGTCCCCTGAATCAGCACTAACCCCAGTATGGATATGGCAAAAGTAATAATAATGACTAAAAAAGGTGTTCTTAACCTTTTAAGAACAATCCATACAATCTGTTCATTCATATCTTTCTATCTTTTTGATTTGAGTGTATCGCCAACAAAGAGTATAACCGAGACTATATTTGCCAGGAGTGCTCCGCCTGAGAGTGAGACAATCGCTGTTGCGGCCTCTATATTTACATCACCAATTACATACATGGCAAAAGCCCAGACGGTTGCGGACGCGATAAGTTGAATATCTGCTACAATACTTGTTGCCAGTAAAACCGCTCCAAGCTGTGTTCTGTCTCCCAGTTTGAGTACTGTGGCTATCAGGTTGACAATAATCGCGGCAAAAAGTTCATAAGAACTGTGCTGTTCAAGTACCGTAGGCTCTCCGTAAAAAAAACCGAAATTGACTGTCATTGCCAAGATAAAAAATGACCCGGATATAATTTTATGCATATTCATAAATATACGCTCCAAAATAAAAGATACCCAATTGTACCTCTAATAAAATTAATTGTATATTTAAAATACTTACATGTAAGACGATTAACCAAAAATACCAACTTAAAGATATAATTTATAAATTTAACAACTAATGCCTTGTATAATAATATCAACAAATAAATAAAAAGATGAGCTATGACAGATATTACATACCCTTATGAAAATATGCAGGACTACACACTTCCAAGTTTGCTAAAACGCTCAGTAGAGCTGTACGGACCGAAAAAAGTATTGTCAAAGGTTGATCAAGAACCTATGAGCTATCAAGAGTTATATGAAAATGTACATGCCATGATCAAACTTTTAAAGAAAAACGGTGTCAGAAAAGGTGATAAAGTCGCCCTGCTCAGTGAAAATATGCCTAATTGGGCTGTTGCATATTTTGCTGTTACCTATTTTGGCGGTGTTATCGTTCCAATACTTCCCGATTTTCATCCCTCAGATGTACAACACATTATCAGGCACTCTGAAGCGAAAGCTGTTTTCGTATCACAGAAGCATCTGCAGACTATGGAAGAATTGGAAAATTCCAACATGAAATTTGTTATAAGATTGGATGATTTAACAATTGTTGATGAATTGACAAACCATAGTTATATTGCAAAACTGGCACAGAAAATGGCTTCCAAAGAACTTCCAAGACCAAAAGAAGATGATATGGCGGCGCTTTTGTATACCTCAGGTACGACAGGACACTCTAAAGGGGTCATGCTCTCACACAAAAACCTTGTTACCAATGCAATGAGCGCCTACAAAAATGTAACTGTTTTACCGGAAGATACTTTTCTTTCCATTTTGCCTTTAGCACACACTTTTGAATGTACTGTCGGTATGATACTACCGATTTTACATGGTGCGGACATTGTGTATCTCGACAAAACACCTACTCCCAATGTCCTTATAAAAGCCTTTGCCAGTGTCAGACCGACTATGATGCTCAGTGTGCCTCTCATCATAGAAAAGATATATAAAAATAAAATACTGCCGAAATTTACCGGTTCATTTGTCATGAGAACACTCTATGCCATCCCTTTTATACGCAAACTGCTCAATAAAATTGCCGGAAAAAAATTAATCGAAACATTCGGAGGCCGGATCAAGTTTTTCGGTATAGGCGGTGCAGCACTTTCTCCTTATGTAGAAAAATTTTTGGCAGAAGCCAATTTTCCATACATTGTAGGTTATGGTCTTACCGAAACATCTCCACTCATAGCGGGAGGAAGAATCGGCTACCCAATCAAGATAGGCTCTACCGGCTTGCCGATGGTTGGCGTTGAGGTGCAAATAAAAGATCCCAACCCGCAAAACGGTGAGGGAGAAATCATCACAAGATCACCAAGTATAATGATAGGCTATTACAAAGATGAAAAACAGACAAAAGAGGTCATCAGAGATGGTTGGTTTTATACCGGAGATTTGGGTTATATAGATGAAGACGGATATCTCTTTATCAGTGGAAGAAGTAAAAATGTGATTATCGGTCCCGGTGGAGAAAACATATATCCAGAACAGATAGAGGCTATCATTAATCAACATGAGGCGGTTCTTGATTCCCTTGTGATGGAAAAAGACGGAAAACTTGTTGCAAGAGTGCACCTGGACTATGAACTTATAGATAAAATGTTTAATGCCCACAATATGCCAGAAAATGAAGTCAGAGAAAAAATTGCTGAGTATCTGGAAAATATGCGCTTAGAAGTCAATTCACAGCTGGCTTCATTCTCTAAGATTCAAAAATTTATTGAGCAGATTGAGCCTTTTGTAAAAACGCCGACCAAGAAAATAAAAAGATACCTTTATACAGAATAAACAATAATGCCAAAGGAAAATATCATAGAAAATTTTAAAAAGGTTCTGCACAAAGATGAATCGGTTTTGGTACGGGCAAAAATATCAAAAACATTTTATTTGCCTATGATAAAACTCTATGCGCTGGGGTCTTTGCTGTTATTTATAGGATATGAGTATGAAATAGGTGTGATTGGCATTGTTTTGATGATTCGCACTTTTTTTGTCCATCTTGATGAAATAAAAGAGAAAAAATCCTACAACTGTCTGCTCACACAAAAAAGGCTTATTATTTTAAAAGGACGGGTGCAAAAAGAGATTTTTCCGATTAACCTTGAAGAGATCAGAACAATCTATATCAAGCCTTTCAGTAAAAGATTTGGCAAGATCATTGATGTTGGAACACTTGAAGTGATTACGACATCCGGCGGCAGGTATGTTATAAGCAATATAAAACAACCCTACCTTTATCACCGAGCCATTATTGGAGATATTGTCAGCGCAACACACTACTCAAATAAATCTAAAACAAATCAAAACTGAGGCTGAACAAAAGGAACAACCTGCTTTTTACGACTTAACACTCCGTCTAACCATACTCTATGGTTTTGCAGTTTGGTATTAAAAGCAGCTTCTATTTTTGCCTCATCATCACTCACAACCAAAAGTTTTGATCCCTCTTTCATAATATCTGTCAAAAGAATCAAAACAGTATGCAGACCGCCCTCTTCTTTCATCTTTTTCATATCTTCAAGCAGTTCTTCTTCACGAGGCTCGAGTACAGAAATATCTACCATTTCAAGTTGACCGATACCGACTTTTGTGCCGTTCATGTTAAACTCTTTATAGTCACGCGTATTTAAATCACGGGCACTGGCACCATCAACAGCGGATTTTACTATAAACATCTCCATTGCCAGTTTTTTATAGTCTGTTACTCCGGCAATCGCTGCCAGTTCTTTAACCGCTTTTGTATCGACTTTGGTACATGTAGGCGATTTAAATATAACTGTATCACTCAAAATTGCCATCATCATCAGTCCTGCAATCTCTTTTGGTACTTCCACACCGTAACATCTGTACATCTCATATATGACCGTGTTTGAACACCCTATAGGGCGAATCCACGCTTCAAGAGGCGTATCTGTTGTCAAATCACCGAGTTTATGATGATCTGCTATACCGATAATCGTCGCTTCATCAATATCATCTTGAAAATGTGCCTTGTCCGTAGAGTCCACTATGAAAACTCTCTCACCTGCGACAGAAGTTTTAAGCTCCGGCAACTCACCGCCAAATGTATCTAAAATAAACTGTGTTTCAGCAGTAATCTCACCCTGACGGGCAGGAATATACTCTTCTTTTTCTAGCTGATTTTTTAAATAAGATAAGGAGATAGCACCAACAATAGAATCACTATCAGGATTTTTGTGTCCAAAAACATATACTGACATTTTAAGCCTTTATTTTTTTTGCGAATTATACTATACTTTTATAAAAACTTCACCAGTTTATCAGTCATTTCAAGTGCAACATAAAGAGACTGGTTTCTACGTCTTTTGATGAAGTTGCAACTCTTTTTCAAGATATTCACCGGTATAAGAACCTGTTTTTTTATGGTTCTTTGCCAACACTTCAGGAGAGCCTTCTGCTATGATGAGTCCGCCGCCGCTTCCGCCTTCAGGACCCATATCTATGATATAGTCGGCATTTTTTATCATGTCAAGATTATGTTCTATGATAAGCATCGAGTTTCCGAGTTCGACAAACTTGTGCAGTACATTTGTCAGTCTGTCAACATCTGCAAAATGCAGACCTGTTGTCGGTTCATCCAAAATATAAAGTGTTTTTCCAGTATCTTTACGGCTCAACTCTTTGGAGAGTTTGATTCTTTGCGCTTCACCGCCTGAAAGTGTTACGGCATTTTGCCCCAGTGTAATGTATCCGAGTCCCACATCCACAAGTGTTTTCATTTTTTGGTGTATTTTAGGAATAGGTTTGAAAAACTCAAAAGCTTCATCAACACTCATTGCAAGCACATCCGCAATGGTTTTGCCTTTGTAAAAAACTTCCAAAGTCTGCTGGTTATACCGTTTGCCGCCACAGGCATCACATTTGACCATAATGTCAGGCAAAAAGTGCATCTCTATCTTGTTTTCACCCTCTCCCTGACACTTCTCACATCGACCGCCTTTGACGTTAAACGAAAATCTTGACGCAGTATAACCACGAATCTGGCTCTCTTTTGTCTGTGCAAAGAGGTTACGAATTTCATCCATCACACCCGTGTAGGTTGCCGGATTACTTCTTGGTGTCCGTCCTATCGGACTCTGGTCAAGGTATATTACTTTATCGACATGTTCTAACCCTGTGATTTCCACACCGGCAACTTTGTTCACTTTTCTTGCATGATTGAGCAGTTCTCTTGCTGTCGGCAAAAGAGTCTGCAGCATCAGTGAACTTTTTCCGCTCCCGCTTACCCCTGTAATACAGACAAAATTGTTCAAAGGAATCTTCGCACTCAGCTTTTCAATATTGTTAATCGTAACATTTTTAATTTCTATCCACTTTTCCTGCGGACGCCTGTAAAAATACTCAATTTTTTTACGCCCGTAAAGATAATCCGCTGTCAGTGTTTTGGCCTTTTTCAGTTTCTCGAGTGTGCCGCTAAAAACAACTTCACCGCCGAATTTTCCTGCACCGCTTCCGATATCTACGATAAAGTCTGCATTTTCTATTGTCTCTTTATCATGCTCAACCACTATTACAGTATTGCCTTTTTCCTGCAGACTTCTGAGTGTTCTTATAAGCTTTAAAGTATCGCGTTCGTGCAGACCAATGCTGGGCTCATCTAGTACATACATAACACCGGTAAGTCCAGAACCGATTTGTGAAGCGATGCGTATGCGTTGTGCTTCTCCTCCGCTTATGGTTCTGGCATCACGCCCCAAAGTAATGTAGCCAAGTCCTACATCATAAAGAAAGAAAAGTCGTTCTTTGATTTCGTTTAAAATAGGCTCTGCTATCATTCTTGACTGTGTGTCGAAATAGGAAAAATTTTCCTCATTGGCAAAAAATTCATAGGTTTTTGCTATAGGCATTTCAAGCAGTTGTGCGATTTTCGTATCTGCTACTTTTACCGCCAAAGATTCGCGTTTGAGCCTGTGTCCGCCACAGACATCACAAACCTTTTCGCTCATATAGTCTGAGAGTTCTTTTTCGTCTTTGAGCATATCATAGGCTATACGGATGATACCCGGGAAAATTCTTTTTACTTTATGGTTTTTCCACAAAAATTCTACTTCGTCTATATTTCCGTGTAAAATCGCTTTTTGCTGGTGCAAAGGCAATTCAGAATACGGTACTGTAACGTCAATGTCATTATGCGCACAAAAGCCCTTTAAAAAAGTAAAATAGTAGCCTTTGTTAAAACCGTAAACAATTTTTACAGCTCCCTTTTCTATACTCAGGTCACTGTCTATAATCTTTTCTGTATCAAGCGTATACCGTATGCCAAGTCCGTCACATTCGCTACAGGCACCTTTTGGCGAGTTAAAAGAGAAACTCAAAGGTTCAAGCGGTTCAAAACTTATTTTACAGTCAAAACAGGCATTGTGCTCCGAATAATGGATATGCTGTGGGCAGCCGAGTTCTTCATAGTTGAGTACCTCCACTTCCAGCTCACCATAGCTCTCTTTGAGTGCTTTTTCTACATCGGAGGCAATTCGCTCTTTATTTTCTTCTTTAACGATAACTCTGTCGACAACTACTTTTATAGTATGTTTTTTTGTTTTTGAAAGTTCTATCTCTTCATCAAGACGTACCATTACACCGTCAATTTGAGCACGTACGTAGCCTTTATGAACCAAAGATTCGATTAAATCCGCATAAGCGCCTTTGTTTTCCCGAACAAGCGGTGCCATGAGAACAAGTTTTGCCCCCTCAGGCAGCTTTGCAACTTCACCGATAATGTCAGAAGCCGACATTTGCGAAATCTTTTTGCCGCATTTGTGACAGTATTGAATTCCCACACGGGCATATAAAAGTCTAAAGTAGTCATATATTTCCGTAATCGTTCCGACAGTTGAACGCGGATTTTTTGAGGTTGTTTTTTGATCTATGGCTATAGCAGGTGTGAGTCCTTCTATTTTATCAACATCAGGTTTACCGACTCGGTCTAAAAACTGTCTGGCATACGAAGAGAGTGACTCCATATAACGACGCTGTCCCTCTGCATAGAGTGTATCAAAAGCCAATGTAGACTTTCCGCTTCCACTGAGTCCGGTCATCACAATCAATTCATTTTTAGGAATTGTCAAATTGATATTTTTTAAATTGTTTTCTCGCGCGCCGGTGATTTTAATTACATCTTTTTTTTTCATTATATACCTCAAAAAATTCTATAGAGTAAATATATTACTATAATCAGATAAAGAACAGTTAAGAGTTTTTTTTGCAGAGATACATTTAAGATATGATGCTTTAAATGTATGCCTGCATACACACCTGCCAATGATGCCAACCCTATAATAATTCCACTTGTATAATCAACATGACCGTGCAGTGTATGTGATATCAACCCCGAAACAGATGAAAACACAACAAAAAAGAGCCCTGCCGATGTAGCCTTTTTCAAAGGTACATGTAAAAATCCCACAAGGATAGGAACAAGAATCAGACTCCCGCCTACCCCTATGGACATGCTTATTGCCCCTATGACAAAACCTGTGACAAATAGCACTGCCTTGTTTACTTTTTTTTCGTGCTTATAGTCATGTGTTTTCATAAAAAGGCGGATAAGTGCAAATGCGGCAAATGCCAAAAAGACCATTTCCAATGTCTCATCACTGAAACTTGCCGTAATATTGCCGCTTAAAAGGGCACCGGTAAAACCGCCAAGTCCAATAATAACAACCATCAGGACATCAAGTGTGCCTTTTTTGTTATTCAGATAACTGCCGTAAACAGAGCTGAAAACCATCTGAATAACCGAAATGCCTATGGCAATTTTTGTTTCATATCCAAGCAGCAGCAACAGTGGTACAAGAATTGTTCCACCGCCTATTCCGAAAAGCCCGGACAGCAAACCGACAAAAGTACCAAGCAAGATTAATTCAATCATTATTATCCATAACTTTTTTGGAATTATACCCCAATATAAATAATAGTTTAATTTTACTTTGTGTTTCATTCAAGTATAATCAATCAATTATAATAAGGGTCGATAATGCTAGAGAGCTTAAAAGAAGCAGCAGAAAACTTTTGCGTACATCAAATCGGAGCTTCATGCGAAATAAAAGATGCCCCGACGAACAAGAGAACACTTATTGCTTACATAGATGTGCAGGCTCAAGACCAGAAGCGCTACAGAGTGTATATAGCTTCTGACAATGATTTTATGCAGAAAGTTTCAAAACTGTTTTTAGAAGAAGAAAAAAGTGATGAAGAGACGCTCAAAGAGATGACACTTGAAACTGCGAATCTTATTATAGGAAGCGCCAAAGTCATTGCTGAGGAACTTGGAATTTCATATACAATGGGAACGCCTCATTTTGCAAAAGTCGGAGAATTTGACTTTAGCTTTGATGAGCGCAAAGTCGTTCATATAGACAATGCCGAACTCATTATTGCCATTAAGGAATTAGATGCCTGATACAAAAAAATTTGACCTGCAAGAAGAACTTTCATGGATGGACTACTCCGGTATACTTGATATGGAAGTTGAATTTATTGCTGATTTGGGAGAAACCGAACTGAGTGTTGCAGAAGTTTTAAAGCTTGAAAAAGGATCTATTATCGATTTAAAAAAACCGGCAGGAGAGAGTGTTGAGTCTTATGTCAACGGACGTATTATAGGAAAAGGAGAAGTGATGGTTTATGAAAAAAACCTCGCTATCCGCATCAATGAAGTGCTGGATTCAAGTGCTGTACTCTACTACCTGTCAAAAGAGAGATTATGATTAAAATTTTACTACTTTTCGTCCTGCCCTTTTCCCTGTATGCTTCAAAAATTTTAAGCTATAATATTTATGAAAGAACTGACAGAGCCGATGTCATGATTACTTTTGACACACCTTACACAGGGCAGATAAAGCAGAGTATCAGTAAATCCAAAATCATCATAAAACTTGAAGATGCCACGATAGAATCACCAAAAATAAAAAAAGTTTCTTCCCAATATTTGCACTCATTGACTATTACACCGCTTAACAATGAAACCCTGATTGTTGCTTCGATCTCTCCATCAACAAAACTTATTGCCTCAAAAACATCTGACGGCTATGGATTGAGATTGCGCTTTACAAACAAAACAGCTGTAAAATCATCAACTTTTAAAAAAGCACCATCCTCTTCTGTAAATTCACTCAGTGCACTGCCGACAAAAAAAGATGATACAATGTCTTCAAGTTATTATATTGTAGTTGCTATTTTAGTCCTTGGAATTCTTATACTTTTATATATCAAGAAAAAAATGAAACCTCTCCCTTCAAATACGCAAACATCAAATAACAACTGGCTTTTTAAAGATACAAAAAAATCCCCTTTACAAAATGACAACACTGACATGACAGAACAAAATGTCAGTATACGGTTTCAAAAAGCCATAAATGAGAAGAACAGTGTTGTCATGCTTGACTTTGGCAATCAAAGCTACCTGGTTCTTATGGGCAACGGCAATATACTTCTGGACAAATTTACAGATAACAAGCCGACGTCCCAACAGGAGTTTGATGAGATTTTACAAAGCAGGCATGAAGATTTAGAAAATTTTTTAGGTAAATCGCAAACATCACAAAAGCAGGAACCTCTTCAGGCATACAAAGAAAGAGCCGCAAACATAGCCTATGAAATGCAGTAAAAAACTACTTTTCGTTTGGTTTTTGACTCTCTCTTTTGAAACGTTCTTTAAGGAGTTTTTTAATTGTATTGACCTGGGATATACTTAACAAATAGCTCTCATTCATCAATTTGTTGATATGAAATACTTCTGTTACAGTAATTCCGTAAGGATCTTTTTTCTCTTTCACAACTTTCCCGTCATTAAAACTGTACAGATAAAGGTTCTTACGGGTTGTCTGTATGTAATATGTCACTACAATCTCATCAGAATGTTTCTTTTCCAAGGCAACAACCACCCGTTGTTCTTGCGAATATTCACCCTCTTTTAAAGGCAGTATATTTTTCATATCTTTTACAGTCAAAAAACCGACATAAAATTTATTGTATAAATCATGATATCTTTGCACTTTTTCAGTCATCAAAAAATTCATATCTATGACATATTTTTTATTTGCCCGTATTGTTTTGGTAATCCAGCTCATCGTATTATAATACCTGAACGGATGAAGTTTCAGCATATGTGCTTCTATCATCTTCTTGGAATTTATTTTGTCTTTTGGCAAAAGTTTTTGTTTGTCGAGTTTTGTAATATATTCTAAAACTTCTGCAGCCGAGAACTCTTTTGTAAACCATACCTTACAGTATGACGGGAACTGCTTGGCACCTGTGGCACCTTCATTTAAGATAATTAATGATTTGATTGTGTAGTTCGGAAAGATAATTTCCAAAAGTGCTTTTTTCTTTCTCAGCCTGCGACGCAGTTTCAATACAGACTTTACCAATGTCATTTCAACAAAATAAAGTTCATTGTTTTTTGTCAAAAACATCGCATCAAATTCACTGATTTCACGGCTTTTTGTTCGGTAGACTATTTGTTCTTTCTCGCTTATGGAAAGAGTATTTGCATAGGCTTTGCTTTTTCCCTGATGAAAACCCTTGAGTACAAATTTCGTTATATAGTCATTCTCTTCTGCGTAACGCAAAAGCTTCTCATAAATAAAATTTTCATACACTTCCCCCTCAAAGGAACGGTAAGAACTCAAATAGGAGGGGTCATCCAGATCAATGCCTTTTTTAATCAAAGAGAGTAAATGTTTTGTATTATAGACATAATGAAGTAGATTATCTGCTATATCTTCTTTTTCTAAATTTTTAATTGCTGGAGAAATTTCTAACATCAGAGTGTCATCTCACTGTTTTTAAAGAAGTCATCTATGACTGAGCGGTACGTTGCTATATCATCAATTGAATTTACTTCATTTCTCAAAACTGATGCGCCTCGATACCCTTTAGCGTAGGTATGGGTATGTTTTCTAAACATTGCAACACCGTGCTGTCCGTAGAACTCTATCATTTTGTCAAAATGTTCCATAATAATTTCATGCTTGAGGCTTTGTTCAATATGTTCGGTCCCGGTTTTAAGTTGGTGAAATATCCACGGAGCACCTACTGCACCGCGACCTATCATAACCCCGTCAGCACCGGTATGTTCAAGCACCCATTTGGCTTTTTCATAAGAGTCTATATCACCGTTTGCAATCACCGGAATATTTACAGCCTCTTTAATCTCTCTTATCGCATCATAATCAACAGCTGCTTTAAACTTGCCGGTTCGTGTTCTTCCGTGCACTGCAATAAAATCTGCACCGCTGTCCTGCACAACTTTTGCAATATCCACATGGTTTTTCTTTTCAAAGCCCAATCTTATTTTAACACTGGTCATATTTTTATTGGAAGTATTTTTAATAGTTTTTATAATATCTCCCATTAGAGGAAGGTCCAAAAGAAGAGAACTGCCACTTCCGTGACCCACAACTTTTGGTACAGGACAGCCACAGTTCAGGTCAATAATGTCAATTCCGTCCTGTTCGTTTAATATTTCAACAGCACGACGCACAATATCAACATCAGCACCCGCAATTTGTACAGAATACGGATCTTCCAAAGAAGATTTTTCCAGCATATGAAGTGTTTTTTGTGAACCGTGAGCCAGAGCATTTGAGCTCAACATTTCACTGACAGTCAAATCTGCTCCAAATTTTTTCACCACACTTCTAAAAGGAAGATCAGTAAAGCCCGCCAATGGGGCTAATACATATAATGGCTTGTCAAAGGAGAGTTTTGTTTTTTTCATTATTAGAGAAACATATCTATACTGAAATTTTGTCCACACTCTTTAAGCGCACGATAGGCTTTAAAGTTCTGATACTCATCAGGCTGGGAGTTGTCAAGAATAGCATTGGCCGGTGCTATCATTTCAAGGTCATAAAGTGTATAAAGATACGCATCTACAGCATCTTCATCTTCTTCAGACAATGTTTCAAAAAGTTTTATTCTCTGTTCAGGAATCATACCGCCTTTAGAGAGAATTGAAGAAATTTCAATATAGTCTTTCTTGCTGAGATCAAGTTTTTTAAATAAGTCTATAAGCACTTCATTGCTGATTTTCAAAATATTTTCATCAGCATTAATTCTTGAGAGGATTACATGTAAAGCCTCTTTTGTTAAAAAGGATTTATATTTTTCAATGCCGCTTAATGGTGCAGTTTTGACATAATCCACATAGACTTCTTTACATATACTGTCATCATATTTGGTACAGTTTGTCAGAATATTTTCTGCACTTATCTGACCTTTTTTGTATCTGTTTCTTTCGTTTTGTATCACAAGTTCATTGTCAGACGGTAAATTGTACGGTTTAAGATCCACAACTTCACCGTTTTTGACATCTTGAATAATACGCAGTACTTTTTCAATTTTTTCGTTATTAATTTTACCAATAATCTCTCCGACCGGGTGCATCTCACTATTTTGCAAAAGTGTTCCCAATAGAGTATATCTGTCGGTTTTAAATGTATAATTTCTCTCTTTTTTTCCCAGGTAGGCATCAATAACAGCATTAATAAGCTTTTCATAATCTTTTTCATATTTACGTAATCGAAAATTGCCGATAATTGAATAGAATGTCATATGTGCCACGCTTGCAAGGTAGAGGATAAATATCGGTATGATTACCCATAAAGCGATAGACAGTGACGGCATAGGAATGCCAAACAGATCTATACTCATGTTTTCCTGTGTTACATATGCATAAACATACCAACCGACAAGTCCCATCCAAACCAATGCAGCTATTGTGTACCTTTTAATATACATTCTTCAATCCTTTATTTAGATTTCTCTACTATTTCTCTACAGTCAATGCAGTATGCAGCATGTGGTTTTACTTTCAGTCTTTGAAACCCTATCTCATCTTCACACATTTCACAAATACCATAACCACCGTTTTTAATTTTAGAGAGTATTTTTTCAATCTCTTCCAATTCCTGCTTTTGCTGCTCTATTATAGCACCTTCTACCATAGAATTGTTATTTGCCGAAGCATGATCACCTTCATCATTTAAATCTAACGAGCTCAGCTCACTTAATTCTGTTCGGACACCCTGAATGTTTTTTTCTATCTGTTCTTTTCGACTCAGTAGTAATTCTTTAAAATATGTTAACTCACTTGCTTGCACTTATATTTCCCTTTTATTTATGATATGGATGATTGCTCAGTATAGCAAAACCTCTATAGATCTGTTCCAATAAAACCACCTTGGCAATTTTATGACTCATTGTTATTTTGCCTAAACTGATAACAGCATTGCTTTGGTCTAAAAAATCTTTTTCAAAACCATATGCTCCGCCTATAAAAAATTTTACGGACATTTTATCATTTAGTAGCTTACTAAATTCAAAACTGTCCACTGGTTTTCCATCTGGATGCAAAGTTATACAGAAATCTTTCCCAATATAAGCTTCTAAAGCTTTGGTATATGCTTTTTGAGCGACCTCTGGGGAAATTGTGTGTGCTTTTGTTACATCTTTTGAAAAAATCTCCGTATCTTTTACAGTTGCGAACCTTGATATCATTTTTGTCAACTCTTTATACAACGGATCGTAAAGTGTTTTTTCTCTTTTTGCTATAGAGACGATTTCTATATTCATTGGAATAAACCGCTCCCGATTACATTGTATGTTACATGTTCAAATGAATCATTGAGTTTCACACCGCCTATAGCAGCTACATGGTGTCTGGATTTTGAGGCAATGGTATCCAGGGTATCGCCAAGAAGACTTGATACATCTTTTTTTGTATCAGTATTTCTGTATGCGCCAAGTCCTATATAATTTAAATCCATTGCATTTGCCTGCAGAACTTCTTCTTCATTATGCGTTGAAATGCCTAAAATTTTGTCTTCATTTATAACACTTCGTAAAATTTTGACTGCCTTGAATACATCTGTATCTATAGCTTTAAGATCTTCCTGCCCTACATGCACACCATCGCAGAATTCAACAAGCTCATAAGCATCATTTACTATCAAAAAACCGTCATAGAGTTTTCTGATTTTTATCAATTGTGCTTTAACAAAGGCAATGTCTGCATTTTTATTTCGATATTGTATAATTTCAGCATTCTTCTTTTTTGCAATACCTATAAAGGATTCCAAAGAAATTCCTTTTTTGTCAAGCATGTCCTGGTCACATAACGCATAGAGTCTCATATCAGTCTTTTTTCAGTAAAGTCAGCATATCAGAGAGGGTTTTTTTCAACTTGTTTCGATTGACAATCATATCAATAGAACCGTGTTCGAGTAAAAATTCGGCTCGTTGAAATCCCTCAGGCAACTCTGAGCCAATAGTCTGTTCAATAACTCTTTGTCCTGCAAAACCGATTAACGCTCCCGGTTCCGCTATAATAATGTCACCGAGATTGGCAAAAGAGGCACTCACTCCGCCCATCGTCGGGTCCGTAAGCACAGAGATAAAAGGCAGTTTGTGATTGGAAAGTTTTGCCAGCGCTGCCGAAGTTTTACTCATTTGCAACAATGAAAAAGTCGACTCCTGCATTCTTGCTCCACCTGAGGCACTCAGTATAATCAAACCCTGTTTTTTTTCTATGGCTCTATGAGCTGCCCGAACAATTTTTTCACCCTCAACTGATCCCAAAGAACCACCCATAAAAGCAAAATCAAAAATGACAAGCTGTACATCAACCCCGTTCATTTTACATTCACCGCTTACGACTGATGATTTTCTTCCTGTCTTTGCATAGGCTTCTTCAAGACGTTTTTTATAAGGTTTTTTGTCAACAAAATTCAACGGATCTACAGGTTCCAACGAAGCGTCATACTCTACAAATGTTCCCTCGTCTGCAAGCATGTTGAGTCTCTCTTTTACACCTATACGGATGTGGTACCCGCATTTTGGACATACATAATTTTGGTTTTCAACTTCTTTGTAGTACATCAAAGAGTGGCATGATTTGCATTTAATCCAATGTGATCCCGCTTCGGCTTTTTCCGGTTGTTTATTGTCAAATGTTTTTGTAAAAAGGTTTAGTAAATTCAAAAAAAATCCTTAAATTATATAATGTGGCTTTATTATAACAAATTAATGTTGATTTTAAAGAATTTTTGAAAATATTTTTGTAGAAGAAAGGCAGATATACTCATCAAAAACAAGTAAATCTGCTTGAACTTATTGCAATAAAGAGTCTATAATACTTCTTGCTGCCTCACGACCGTCATATGCCGCTGTAACAACCAAATCAGCACCACGAAAACAATCGCCTCCGGCATATATACCGGGTGTTGTTGTTTCGTATGTCTCTTCATTCACGATAATCCCACCCCATGAATTTGTCTCTATGCCGTTTTCAGCTAAAAACGACGGCACAACAGGATCAAATCCAAGTGACATTATAACCACATCTGCATTCACTCTAAAGTGTGAACCTTTTACTTCTTCCATGCGTTGGCGCCCTGAAGCATCTTTGGCACCCAGAGTTGTTTTTACAACTTCGACTGCCACTGCACGTCCTTCTTCATTTAATATAATCTCTTTGGGTGCTGCAAGAAATGTAAAATCCACACCCTCTTCCATTGCATTTTTATACTCTTTTTTACTGCCCGGCATATTTTTTTCATCTCTTCGATACAAACATGTGACAGATTTTGCACCTTCGCGTTTTGCGGTTCTCAAACAATCCATCGCCGTATCACCTCCACCGATGACCACAACATTTAAATCTTTAAAATCAAATTTTTTATCATACGGCTGTTTAAAATTCTTTCTTTGTATGTTTGTAAGATAATCCATTGCCTTGTAAACATTTGGTGCATTTTCACCGGCGATACCCGCACTTTTTGCTTTTGTTGCACCAACGCCAATAAACATTGCATCATGTTCATTCGCAATAGTTTCAAACTCTATATCACGTCCCACTTCACTGTTGAGTACAAGTGTCAATCCGGCCTCTTCCAAAAGTTTCACACGTCTCTCAACTACTTTTTTATCAAGTTTGAAATTTGGAATACCATATGTCAAAAGACCGCCTGCACGGTCACTTTTTTCATACATAGTCACAGCAATGCCTGAGCGCAAAAGATAGGTAGCCGCAGAAAGTCCTGCAGGACCACTTCCTATAACAGCAACTTTTTTATCTGTTGTTATTCCAGGAAAATCCGGTGTATATCCTGCTTTAAATCCTGCTTCAGTGATATGCGTTTCAACAGAACCGATAGTAATCGCCCCGTGCCCGTCATTTAAGGTACAATCCCCTTCACAGAGTCTGTCATGCGGACATACTCTTCCCATAACTTCCGGGAAAGGAGAAGGTTCATTGGAGAGTTTAAAAGCAAATTCCAGATCTTTTTCGGCAATAGACTTGAGCCATTGAGGAATATAATTGTGCAAAGGACATTTGTTTAAACAAAACGGATCACCGCACTGAATACATCTGTCACTCTGTGTTGCTGCCTCGTCTTTATCAAAGACTTCGTAAATTTCACCAAAATCTTTTGTTCTGTCAACAACCAGTCTTTTTGCCGGGTCAATTCTCTCAGTTTTTAGGTATTCGCGCATTTTAGTCTCCGTTCTCTAGATTAAGAGGTAATTTTGTTAAATTTTTAGGTTTTACCAGCCAGAAGTTTCGTACTTCCACTCTAAAGTTTTCCAGTAAATCTTCAGCTTTTTTGCTTTTTGTTTCTACTACATAATCTTTGAGCAGACGTTTGAGATAATGTCGTGCCTCATCTCCCTCATCTGTGTCAATTCTGACAGCCTCTACAAGTTCACTGTTTACATTTTCAATAAAATCATGATCTTCATCATATACAAAGCTCACTCCGCCTGTCATTCCTGCACCAAAGTTGATACCGGTACGTCCGAGAATCACAACCACACCACCTGTCATATATTCACAGGCGTTGTCTCCGGTCCCCTCAACAATTGCAAAGGCTCCGGAATTACGTACTGCGAAACGCTCTCCGACACTGCCGGAAACATAAAGTTTACCGCCGGTAGCACCATAAAGACAGGTATTACCACCTGCTGAGAACTCTTCACCCTCATTTTTAGAGGTAATGATAATTTTCCCTCCGTGCATACCTTTTCCTATATAATCATTTGCAACGCCCTCAAGATAAATTGAAACACCCGGAATTAAAAACGCACCAAGTGCCTGTCCCGCTACACCGCTGAGATTCATTTTAATTGTATCTGGCTTCAATCCTTCATCCCCGTAGTATTTCGCAATTTCTCCGGATATCAAAGCTCCGAAACTTCTATGGATGTTTTGGATTTCTCTTTTGATGCGTATCGGGTATTCCGGATGTTTAATCGCATTCATCGCCTCTTTGAGAACATCTTTTTCAAACTTGTTGTCATCAAAAGGCGGATTAAACGGCTGCTGATGCGTATTGACACCCTCTTCCCTGTGCAGGATTGCCGAGAAATCAAATTTCTTGGCAAAGGCATCGTCTTTGACACTCAGCAAGTCCACACGGCCTATCATCTCTTCCATCGTTCTGTATCCAAGTTCTGCCATAATGGCTCTGATATCTTCGGCCAAATATGTAAAATAGTTGATTACCTGATCAACATGTCCTTTAAAGAACTCTTCACGAAGTTTTTCGTTTTGTGTTGCGATACCTACAGAACATTTATTGACATGACAGATACGAAGCATTTTACAGCCTACGATAGTAAGAACACCTGTACCAAAGGCAAAAGACTCGGCACCCAGTAAAGCAGCTTTGACAACATCAAGTCCAGTTTTTAAGCCCCCGTCTGTCTGCAGTTCTACAAGTCCGCGCAGATTGTTTGCTTTGAGCGCATTATGTGCTTCAGACAATCCGAGTTCCCATGGATTACCCGCAAATTTGATAGAGGTCAGCGGAGCGGCACCGGTACCGCCGTCTCCACCTGAAATAATAATTTTATCAGCATAGGCTTTTGCCACACCTGCAGCAATGGTCCCTACTCCGACAGTAGATACTAACTTGACAGCGACTCTTGCCGCAGGATTGACCTGCTTTAAATCAAAAATCAACTGTGCAAGATCTTCAATAGAATAAATATCATGGTGTGGCGGCGGTGATATAAGTGTCACGCCGGGAACAGTATGACGAAGTTTTCCGATAAGGGCAGTCACCTTATGTCCGGGGAGTTGTCCGCCTTCACCCGGTTTTGCACCCTGGGCAACCTTAATCTGAATCTCTTGGGCACTTCTCAGATACGCCGGAGTCACACCAAAACGACCGGATGCAACCTGTTTGATTTTGGAAACTCTTTCTGTATTGTATCTTGATTTGTCCTCTCCGCCTTCTCCGGAATTTGACTGTGCTCCGATTCTGTTCATTGCAATCGCAATTGTTTCATGAGCTTCAGGAGAGATAGAACCAAGACTCATTGCAGCGGATGCAAAACGTTTAAATATCGCTTCTTTTGGTTCGACTTCTGATATATCAATCGGTTTTCTGTCTGATTTCAAGTCAAAGAAATCACGAATAAATTTCAATCCGCGCTTGTTCACAAGGTTTTTCAACGTATCAAAATTTTCCTGCGTAGGATGCTTGGAAACAGCATGAATTGCATGAATGACAGCAGGACCGAAATCATGATGTTCCTGATTTGTATAAAACTTATAGTATCCACCGATATTTAAAGGAAATATTTTATTAAAACCGTTTGTTTTAAAAGCATTTTTATGGGCTTTTTGCAGTCTTTCATCTATATCTTTATAAGTGAGTCCGCTGAGTGTACAGTGTGACGTTGCAAAACACTCTTTTACTATGGTTTTGTCCAGTCCCATTACATCAAAAAGACCGGAGTTTCTGTAAGAGGCAATTGTTGCAATTCCCATTTTGGACATAATTTTCAAGAGCCCGCTGTTGAGTGCAGTGTGCACAGATTTATAGGCTTCAGAAAATGTCATATTTAATGCTTTTGATTTTTCAAGCTGATTTGCCACTGTAGCAAACAATACATAAGGATGGATTGCCGAAGCGCCATATCCAAGGAGTACAGCAGCACTGTGCGAATCAATCACTTCTCCCGTTGTAGCGATAATAGAAACCAAATGACGAATCTTTTCATTCAGCAAAGCAAAATTCAAACGACCTATGGCCATTGCCATTGGAATGACTCTGTTTTGCTTGTCAAATCCGCTGTCATCCAAAATGACAATGCGTGTTCCGTCATTTTTGACTGATGCTATGACTTTTTGAACCAATGCTTCAAGAGATGCTTTCAAATCTGTTGTATAGGTAGTTGAAAATGTGGCATTTTTATAAAAATCCTGATATCTTGGAGAAGAATCATCGCCAAAAGACTTGAGCACTTCTAACTTTTCAGTCGTTATTATCGGAGAAATTGACTTCAGTCTGTGTGCATGTGACGGAATTTCATCCAGCATATTATGCACTTCACCAAAACCGGTATTTAGACTCATTACAACTTTTTCACGAATAGGATCAATCGGCGGATTTGTAACCTGCGCAAATTTCTGCTTGAAAAAATCAGTAAAATTACGCTGCTTTTCAGAAAAAGCTGCAAGCGGTGTATCATCACCCATAGAACCCACGGCTTCTTTTGCCTCTTTTACCATCGGCTCGATAACCTGCTCAATAACTTCCTGTGTTACATTAAAGTATCTTTGTTTGGCAATCAAGTCGGCTTCATCAAGTTCTCTGGAGACAACATACTGCTCTTCAACATGCTCCTGCAGGTAAATCATATGTTCATTCAGCCATTTCATATACGGATTAGAGCCTTTGAGATAATCATCTATTTCATTGCTTTTGAGAAGTTTTCCAAATTTCAGATCAAGTCCTATCATCTCACCTGACTGCAGACGTCCACGCTCTTTTATCTCTTCTTCCGGAATATCTACAACACCGTATTCAGAAGCTATCAGAAGGTTATCATCTTTTGTGACAATGTATTTTGATGGACGCAAACCGTTTCTGTCGAGTACACAGCCTATGTATCGTCCGTCTGTTACTGAAAATGCGGCAGGACCGTCCCATGCCTCAAATACAGTTGAGTGATACTCATAAAATGCACGAAGCTGAGGGTCCATATGCGGAGCATTTTGCCATGCCGGAGGAATCACTGCACGGACAGCTTTGAAAAAGTCCATACCGTTTACGATTAAAAATTCAAAAAAGTTATCGGCTGAAGCACTGTCAGAAGCACCGGGCTGCAAGATAGGAAGCAGTCTTTTAATCTCTTCGTCGCTAAATACTTCGCTTTTTATTGATTCTGATTTTATCGCTACATTGATACGGTTGGCTTCAACAGAGTTGATTTCTCCATTGTGCGCTACAGCACGAAACGGCTGTGCAAGACGCCATTCAGGGAGTGTGTTTGTTGAAAATCTTTGATGAAAAAGTGAAAAAGAGATTTTAAAATTTTCATTCTGCAGATCTTTGTAAAATTCTTTGATATGCGTAGGCATGACCAGCCCTTTATATGAAAGAACTTTCGAACTCATAGAGGCTATGTAAAAATCTCTCTCAGAGATCATTTCATGTTCTGCTTCTTTGCGTGAAAGATACAAAAGTGCATCAAATCTGTTTGTTGCCATGATTGAATTCGGAACAATGAAAAGCTGTACGATGTGAGGCAGTGAAGCCAGTGCCTGATCGCCTAGAGCATTGGTGTCAATCGGAACATCACGGTGCAAAACCACTTTTAAATCATTGTTGTTA
The DNA here is from genome assembly GCF_020410885.1 of Sulfurimonas sp. SWIR-19. Taxonomy (GTDB): domain Bacteria; phylum Campylobacterota; class Campylobacteria; order Campylobacterales; family Sulfurimonadaceae; genus Sulfurimonas; species Sulfurimonas sediminis. The sequence goes on from NZ_CP084578.1 coordinate 1,353,101, forward strand.
CAAATAGATTCCAGCGTTTGTAAATGCTTTTTCTCTTTGGTGAAAACTACAGCTACTGCAAATTGACCTGGCAGTTCAATCCCTTTTTCTTTTGCTTCATTTTTAAGAAAATCGGTCGGCATGGAAAGCAGTAAACCGCTTCCGTCCCCTGTTTTTCCATCTGCAGCAACAGCACCACGGTGCATCATGCGTTCAAGTGCAGTCACTGCATCATTGAGCACTTTGTGTGAAGGTTTGTTTTTGATGTTGGCGACAAGACCAAAACCACAATTATCCTTAAATGATCTTAATAAATCATGATGTTCAACCATTTCAACTCCCAAATTTGTAAATTTTATATGCAAAACATATAAATTTAATCTCTTTTTAAAGAAACTTAGTCTATTTAGACAAAGCATGTAAATTATACTTTCTTTTGGTTTAAATAAGCATAATAAGTGTAAAATATTTTAAAAAAAAGCAAAAAGTGTGTATATAGGAAGCAATTAGGTGCAAGGTTTTATCATTAATTTAAATCGCGTCAAAGATGAGGATTTAATAGTAAATATTTTATCTCAAAACAGCTTAGATACCCTTTACAGGTTCTACGGCGCACGCCATGGTGTTATAAATATAGGTTTTAAAATTGATTATGAAATCGAAAACTCGGCAAAATCTACCATATCAAGACTCAAAGATGTTATTCATATCGGATACCCATGGATAAATGATTATGCTCTACTGCGGTTATGGCAGGACTTTCTGGGACTCTTTTACAGACACCTCAAAGATTCTGAAGATATTGGCTCTTTTTATTTTAACTTGATTCATCAAGCTTCACAAAACTGGGACAGACAAAATCCTAAACGCATAGCGGTAGAAGCCTATGTCAAACTTTTGGAACATGAGGGACGGTTGCATACAGATATGCACTGTTTTTTATGTTCTAAAAAAATTGATGAGGATGTCTCGCTCTTGCGTGCATATCTTCCGACGCACGAACAGTGTTCTCATACTCTTCCCATCAACAAAAAAGGACTAAAAGAACTTTTTGAAAACAAATCTTCTCTTTTTTTAGGCAACAAAGAGGTAGATCGTCTGTGGAATGTTTTACTTGAAGGTTTATAATTTTGTAATCTTGTTATACTCCACAATCATTCCGTGAAATCTGGCATATATAAGGTTTAAATCATTACATGTAAAGGCCTCTTTTATGCCTGATTCCAAAAACTCTTTATACTGCATATAGTTTTTAAACTCTATGCCAAAGCTTTTTAACAATCTTTTTGTATAGCTGTCCACGACCATTTCATCCCTGTAACAGGCATAACAGAGAATGGCATCCGCACTCTCTTGGCCTATACCCAATTGCGACAAAAGCCACTCTCTTGTTACTTCTTTTTGAAACTGTTCAAAAGTGCCAAACTCTGCTTTGATATTATTTGCCAATGCTAAAAGTCTCGGTGCCTTTTGATTATAAAATCCGCTCGAACGGATTTTTTCTTTTAGTGTCTCTACATGTAAAGCGGCAAAGCTCTCCAGATCCAAAAATGATTCCAGATTTTTCAAAGACTTTTCTACATTTTTCCATGTCGTATTTTGCGTTAAAACGGCACCAATAACCACTTTAAAAGTTCCCGCATCCGGCCACCAGAGTTTCGGCGAATGCTGCAACAGATTTTTTGCTTCTAAAAATTCATATATCTGCAGAGAATTTGTATACATGTAAACCTTTTAAACTTTTGCACTAAGCTCTTTTTTTCGCTACCAACAAAACTACACAAGTTTATTCATAGTAGATAATATCAATGCACATAAAAGTTCATTCTCATGCAAAAGATATTCCGGATTTTTAGGATAAAAAATTTTGTTCCATCTCTCTTTATCTTCTAACACTGCAAACTTCTTATAAAAGCAATCAAATCTTCTTTTTTTAATGGTTTTGAATAATAGTACCCTTGAAATATATCACATCCATACTCTTTAAGTTTATCAACCTGTTCTTTACTCTCGGTGCCTTCAGCCAAAATATCCATTGAAAAGTTTTTGCCAATATTAATAATTGTTTTGACAAGATTCTTATCTTTGTTTGAATACAATAGTTCATCAACAAAGGCCTTATCAATCTTGAGCTCATTGATTGGAAGTTTTGTTAGAACACTTAAGGATGAATACCCTGTACCAAAGTCATCTAAAGAGAGTAACATACCTTCTGCCCGTATCGATTTAAGTATCGGCAAGACATAATCCAGGTCTTCTATAGGTAAACGCTCTGTTACTTCCAAAGTAAGCAGTGATGTGTCAAACTGCACTTTATGAATCATCTCCAGAAGATTCTTGAGAAAATGATTCTCCATAAGTTGAACAATAGAAACATTAACAGAGAGTTGAAATGTTCTCCCAACTTCTGCATATATTTTTTTTATCTCTAACAGCGAGCGATTTGTGATATAGTTGCCAAGTTCTAAAATCAGTCCTGTTGCTTCTGCAACAGGAATAAAATCCGCAGGGGAGACAAAACCAAGTTTTTCATTTTTCCATCGCACAAGTGCTTCCACCCCATGGAGCGTTCCATCTGCATTTATTTGTGGTTGATATACCATATAAATTTCATTTTTTTGCAAAGCACTTCTAAGTTCTTGCTCAATCGTAATATTTGCACTGTTTTTTTCTTGCATCTCTTTTGTAAAAAAAGCATAAGAATTTTTTACTTTTTTTGCCTCGTACATAGCTATATCTGCCAAAGAGAGCAAGGTATCAAAATCAGAAGCATCATCAGGGTATACAGAAACACCAATACTTGCACCCAATCTTACTTCTATGTCTTCTATAATATAAGGCATAGTAATAACTTCTATTAACTCTTGCAGATTTTTATTTTGAGAATTATTAATAATGATAAATTCGTCTCCTCCCTGTCGTGCCACCAAATCTTTTTCTGTAAAAAAAGCTTGCAGCCTCTTCGCAATAATAACAAGTATTTTATCTCCAAAAATATGTCCAAAAGTATCATTAATATTTTTAAAATTATCAAGATCAATAAAAATAACCTGTGCACCTTTTTGCATAACAAACTTATTTGAATGATAAACATTTTCATAAATGAATGCTCTGTTTGGCAAATTAGTCAGTAAATCATGCGTCATTTTAAAAAGCAGGTCATTCTCCTTTTCTTTTTCATACTTTTCCATTGCCTTAAATAAAAAGTAAAACAGAAGCATCATAACAATATAAAGCAATACCAATAACACAATATCTTTATATATTTCCTGCGTTATAGTACTGTTGTAATGATATACACTTATCCAGACTTTGTATTTTTTATCATAATAAAGAGCTCCGTTTATAGGTCTTCCTTGCATATCTTGTGAAAAAAAAGAAAAAACTTTAGCACTGCTTTTTAACTCTTCCAATGTGATATGATGCAATCCCAGTATCTGATTTATAACGGATGTACATGTATTTTGAGGACAGGATTTTCCATAAAGTATTTGTGCATCAAGATTGCTCTTTTTATTTGAATAAAAGAGGCGATAATAACCGTCAGAAAATTTTTTAATTAACAAAATATCTTCATCAGGTTCTGTTTCAAAACCGGAAAAAAGATTTTTTTTCTGTGTATTAATTATAGCAATAGCCATGACACCGACAACTTTGCCGTTTTTGTCACGAATCGCTTTTCGCAGTGGTAAAATCCATTGTCCCAGCGGTTTAAAAAAGAAACTTCTGCCAATCACTAAATGTTGACTTTTGAGTGTCTCCTCAAAAGAACTTTTTGCTTCTTTGATTTCTAAAGCATTTATTTTCTTTCCATGAAGTTCTTTATTTGATATAAGCAGATTTCCTTGCGGATCAAGATAGCCAAAACCTATGACCGCAGGGTTCACCTCTTGCAATGTATCAAAAATTTTTGTTTTTTCTTTAGGATTGTTTGAGATATGAGGATTAACAACCGTTGTTCCCACAACTTGCAGCATCGTCTCAGATTGCACCAAAAAATCATGAAAAATTTTTGCAACATTTGCAGTGTCCTGCTTATTTTTTTGACGTACAATACTTTGTAACTCTGTATACTTTGTATAGGTAAAAGCAGCAAATACTACTGCAGAACTTATCATAATGACATAAAAAATAGTCCATTTGTTTTTTACTATATTCATAGTATTAATTGTAGCACAATTTTTTATGAAAGTCTGTTTTTATAATTTTTGACAAGCTTTTTTATAAGTTCAATTTTTACTTTAACATCTTTTTCTTGCCACAAGAGAAGCTACACGGGTATCTTCTCCTCGCAGATTCACTTCATCTCTTTCTTCATAGTAAATAATATCAAGCCCGATAAAGGAATGCAGCAATTCGTTTGTACGTAAAAGGTATTCAGGATTTGCCGGCTGATTAAAATCGCCGTGTGCCACAATAAAAGTTTCAAAAATCAACAGACCGTTTGACTTGAGAGCTTCTTTTATCTGCGGCAACAACCTTCTGCTCAAATAGTTAATATTGATAATGAGATCGTACACATTTTTCTCTAAATTATAACTGTCCAGATCAGCTTCTATTTTGTTGATTTTTTCATCATCCTTTACTTGGGAAAGTGCATAGTCACTAAAGTCCACAGCATCAACAAAAAAGCCTTTTTCTGCTAAAAAGTGTGTATTTCTGCCAATTCCGCAGGCAATATCAAGCGCTTTGTCTCCACTTGCCAAACCAATATATTTTTCAACGACAGGTTCTACATTTTTTCGCATCGGTTTCTCTACATGGCGAATATTCCACCGTTCTTTATCTTCTATCATTTTCAACCTTTCTTGTCTTAAGAATTTTCAAAGGTACCCTTAATATGTTATTATATTGAAATTTTTTTGTATACACCTTTAACCGGCAAAACAAACATGCATTATTTTCAGGAAGCTTTAGTATGAAATTTTTTTTATTTTTATTTGTTTTCTTACTTTGTCTGCTCCGTGCCGAATCCATAGATACAAACACATCGTATCTTGATACTGCGCATAAAATAATTTCTGACAAAGTCACAGGCTATTCAGATACCCTTGATCAGACAATCAGCAAATTGTTCACAGGAAAAAAAGCACAAAATACCTATGATGATTTTTTTAAAAATGAAAAATATTTTAATGAAACAGAAAAATCATTTGTCAGCGTAAACCTCAATACTCAATTTCAGTCAAAATACAGAGAAAAAACCACACTTAACATAAATGCCAACATTGCTTTGCAAAGAACAAACCAAAAACTTAATCTTTTTGTCTCAGGTATAAATGAAAACAAAAAAATAATAGACAAGAATGCTCCCACGGAACTTGGACTCAACTATTTCAGAGCAGACAGGTACAATATACAAAGCAGATATTCAATCGGAGTCAGGGGGTTTTATCCCTTTATCAGAGCACGCTATTATAAGATTTTTACTGCGAAAAGTTGGAAAATCGAACCGATGCAGCTTTTTGAATATTCAAGCAAGGATGCTTTTAAAGAGAACACGTTCATCTATTTTGACAAAACACTTGCTGACAAATCACTTCTGAGGGTTACACTGCAAAGAGAGACACAAACAAAAATCAAAGGAATGGACTATGCTGTTTCAACACAATATTACTGGAATTTTTACAAAAAAAATATTCTGAGCATCTCTGAAATATTGTCTGGAAACACAGAATATACAACAGAGACTTCTACTCGAAAATACAGTGGCATCAATAACTATGCCACAGTCTTGACTTTTAGAAAAAACATATGGAAAAAATGGTTTTTTTATCAAGTCAGCCCCTCTGTGAATTTTCACAAAGAAAATGACTACAAAGCAAATTATGCGATTGCATTTTTAGTCAATCTTTATTTTGGTGATTTTGACTGAGATTTACGAAAGTCTTCTTTTGTAATCTTCATAGCCAAATTCTTTGATAAAATCCATCATTCCATTTTTGCGTTTAATCACCAAAGAAGGCAGTTTCACTCCGTTAAATGTAGTGTTCTTTACAAAAGTATAATGAATTTGATCCTCAAATATCACAGTATCGCCTACATGTAAAGGGGAATCAAAAGAGTAGTCACCCATAATATCACCGGCAAGACAGGTGTTGCCTCCCAAACGGTAGGTATATTTTTTTTCATCTGCAAGACCTGCACCTCTTACTTCGGCACGATAGGGCATTGCCAGTGTATCAGGCATATGTGCTTCTGCTGATGTATCCAAAATGGCTATATTCATGCCGTTTTGAAAAACATCCAAAACAGTGGACTGCAGATAACCTGTTTCCCAGCCAACAGCCTCCCCCGGTTCCAAATAGACATCAACATCATATTTTTTACGAAATTCTTTGATTATCCAAATAAGTTTTTCAATATCATAGCCTTTTTTTGTAATATGATGTCCTCCGCCGAAATTAACATATTGCAAATTTTTCAGATATCTGCCGAATTTATCTTCAAAAGCCGCTAAAACCTGTTCAAGCGCATCTACATTTTGCTCACACAGTGCATGAAAATTCAGTCCGTCTATCTTTTTTAGCAGTTTTTCATCAAAATTTTGCAGAGTTGTTCCCAGTCTGCTGTACAAACCACAGGGGTTGTATATATCGACCGGGGAAGAGGAGACTTCAGGGTTTACTCTCAGAGAAACATGAATATTTTTGTTTATTTCTTTGATTTTCCAAATATATCTTTCTAATTGCTTTGGAGAATTAAAGACTATATGATCAGATATTTTGGCTATTTCTTCAATCTCATCATCTTTATATGCCGGAGAATATGTATGCACTTCTGCATCCGGATTGTATTTGCAAAACTCTTCACGCGCAAGTTTTGCCTCATACAAACCACTGGCTGTACAGCCTTTTAAATATTTAGCCACCAGCTCAAAAGTACTCCACATTGCAAAGCCCTTCAATGCAAGAATAATTTTGGCACCGCTTTGCTGCTGGACATATTCCAGAGTTTTTAAATTTCTTTCTAAAAGAGCTTCCTCACATACATAACACGGTGTTTTTATTGGATTCATTTACTTATTCTAGTTCTTGAATTTTCCATGGAAGTCCCTGTTTATTAAGCTCCTCCATAAAAGGATCAGGATCAAACTCTTCCATATTATGCACACCTGTTTTGTACCAGATTTTTTCAAGCATCAGTTTTGCACCTATCATCGCCGGAACTCCCGTCGTATATGAAACTGCCTGAGAATTTACTTCTTTGTAACATGCCTCATGGTCACTCACCTGATAAATGTAGATTTTTTTCTTTTTGCCGTCTTTAATCCCCTCGGCTACTATACCGATGTTTGTTTTGCCCTTTGTTCTTGGACCCAATGAAGCAGGATCCGGTAGCAGTGTTTTTAAAAACTCTATAGGAATTATTTGCTGCCCTTTATGCTCAATCGGCTCAATACCTAGCATGCCGACATTTTGTAAACACTGCATATGCGTCAAATAACTCTCACCAAAGGTCATAAAAAAGCGAATACGTTTCAGCCCTTTTATATGTTTTACCAAAGATTCCATCTCTTCATGGTAGAGCAAATAAGAGTCTTTCGGCCCGACTTCAGGGTAATCCCACACCATTTTTATCTCCATCGGTTTTGTCTCTATCCATTGCCCTTTTTCCCAGTATCGTCCGTTTGCAGAAACTTCACGGAGGTTGATTTCGGGGTTAAAGTTTGTTGCAAACGGGTAGCCGTGATCTCCTGCATTACAGTCAAGTATATCTATAGTGTGAATTTCATCAAAATAGTGTTTTTGCGCATAGGCACAAAACACATTTGTCACGCCCGGATCAAAACCGCTTCCAAGCAGTCCCATGATACCTGCTTCTTGAAATGCTTTGTCTTTTTCCCACTGTAATTTATACTCAAACTTTGCCTCATCGGGATGTTCATAGTTTGCAGTGTCAAGATAATCTGTTTTTGTTGCGATACAGGCATCCATAATTGTCAAATCCTGATACGGCAATGCTACATTGATGACGATGTCTGCCCGTACCTTGTTTATTAATTCAATTATCTCCTGCGTATTGTCGGCATCAAGAGCAAAGGTCTCTATATCTGCATCAGGCAGTTCTGCTCTGATGGCATCACATTTTGATTTTGTTCTGCTTGCAAGTACGATTTTTCCAAAAACATCTGCATTTTGTACACATTTATGCACAACTACCCGACTGACGCCACCTGCACCTATTATTAAAGTTGTCTTCATTCTAATTCTCCCTAAAAGCATCTGCTAATGTAAAAATCCATATCATAAGTGTAACCAACAAACTCAGTAAAACCAGAGTTGCTCCGGCATCTTTTGCCTGTTTTGCCAAAATATGGTACTCATTGGTCACAAGGTCCACAACTCTTTCAACAGCACTGTTTGCAACCTCCGCCAAAACAGGTATAAACAGTGAGATAAAAAGTATACTTGAGTGAACAAAATTTATAGGCAAAATCCAGGCAGCAATACCCATTACAAAAAGCATAAAAAGCTGCCACTTAAATGATGTTTCATTCTTCACTATATCTATAAAACCCTCTACTGCATACATGCCGTTTCTGTAAAGATTGTGTTTTGGTTTATTCAGCTTCATATTTTTCTCTCATTTTTAAAATTATATTTTGTAACTCTGTTGCTTTTGTATTTATCGGCAGAGGATTTCCAAAACAGATTTTAACTATTCTGCGCTTAAAAATATTCCTTTTTGCGCCTTTTGGCTTGTATTTTGCAAAAGAACTGCCAAATATCCCCTTTCCTATGTAAAAAGGAACAATTACCCCGTCATAATCCTTGGGAATAAGTTCATAACCTCTTTTAAATTCATGTATTTTGCCGTCTTTTGATATTTCTCCTTCTGGAAAGAGTGCTACAACATTCCCTTTTTGTAATCTCTTATGCGCTTCTTTTATGGCATCTTTAAAGGCTCTGGGTGAGAGAGGAATTGCTTCTCCTTTTTTAAAAATCGGATGAAAAAATTTCCAGTTATATATATCTTTGTCCATCATATAGTTTATGCGTCTTTGCAAAGGAAGCTGCAGTAAAATCCAGTCAAGCCAGCTTACATGATTGCCAAGCAGTAAAACAGCTTTATCCTGTGGAATATTTTCCAGACCGATATAAATATATTTATGTCTGAGTGCTGCAAACAGACCCATGAGTGAAAAAAACATCTCGATAACATATCTTTTATAGAGCTTTCGTATCAAATAAAGGCCGACAAAACCCATAAAATAAAAAAGCAACTCCGCATTCATACCAAAATAAGCAAAAAGCGTCGTAAGCAGTAAAAAAGTAAACATAAAAATATTTTGTATAAAATTGTTTGCCGCTAAAATAATCCCAAGATGTACGCGTGAAGCCAGGTATTGAATTCTTGCATTTAACGGCACCAGAATAAATGCCGCAAAAATACCAAAGAGTGTAAACATAACTGCAATGAGTGTCATAGAGTGCAAAAATCCAACACTGAAAACTATAAGTGTTATAATGGTTGCCCCTATCCCCGCCAAACCGACATTGATATAAAATCTTGAGAGTTTTGCAACCATAACGGAACCGATAACAATGCCAATGCCTGCAAGCGCCATCACACCCTGAACATAGATAGTATTGGTTACATGTAACTCATCTTTTGCATATTCCCCAAACACTGCCAAAACAACCTGTGATATAGACCAGAAAAGACTGAGTGCGATAATCGCATCAAAAATTTCTCTGTTTCTTCTGACTGTTTTAATGTTTCTGAACAAATAGACACCGCTCACATACTTTTTTAAGCGAAAATCCCGTTTGCTCGCTTCTATCATTTTATTTGGCAGTTTGGAGGCCAAAAACCATTCGATAATCGAACCAATCACCAAAAGCCAGCCCAAAGGAGCAACAGCCTGTAATATTTGCGATTGTGTCACTAAAGAATCATCATACATTCCTTCAAATAAAACCGTATAAAAAATAATACCGCCTAGAATTGCAACGGTTGTGATTGCCTGAACAGCACTGTTGGCACTGCTGAGAAATTTCACACCAACCAACTCTTTTATATAGCCGTATTTCGCCGGGCCGTAAATTGCACTCTGCATTGCAAGCAAAAAGGTTAAGATAAATGCAAAAACAAAATACCCATGATAATAGGCATAGGTAATACCAAGGGTAATAATAACCGCAAAAAGAGCAGCATATTCCATGATTTTGTTTTTGGCAAATCTGTCTGCCAAGAAACCCGAAGGAGAAAAAATCAAAATGAAAGGAAGCAAAACCAGGGCATTGACGATTGCCGTTAGGACAATTTGTGTGCTGCCGTCATAAACCTTGAATATCGTATTTTGTATAATGATTTTGTGCCCGAGATCGGTAAAAGCATTGAGAAAAACCACTGCAAGATAGTTGATAACACCTGCTATTTTAAACATTTTCTTCTTGTGCTAAAAGCGTACTCCATCCTTCATAATAGCCCTGCTCTTTTTTTATTGCTTCAAAAAGTTCATTGACAACTTTTTTAACTTCCTCTCTTGTTACAGCATGTGTTTTAAGCAGAGCCACACCGTTTTCAAACTCTTCACTGCTTATCTCATCTTTAAAACTAAAACCTTCAAGGGATAAAGAATTTAAAAATTTATTCTTTTGTGTAGGTGTATCAAAAGAGACATAATGCTCTACAGCTCTTGGAATTTCCAGCTCATCCCCCTCTTCTTCAAGCAGGAAAATAATTTTTTCACTCTCTATATGACACAGTTCAAGTTCATTTGGAGCAAGATTTTTATAATGAAAGTCCCATTTTGTATCACGCACTACACTGCTTTCGTATATATAGTTTGCATCTTTGAGTAAATTTGTTACAATTGCATCCAAACCTTTGGAGTCAAGTGCATAAAAATAAAGTTCACTCCAGCCATCTACAACCCTTGAACCGACATATTTTGCTTTGTCATCATGTTCCAATGCTATGATCAGAGACTCTTTGACATCCAGGTACTCTTCAAAGCCTTCCGCACTCTCATCCAAAGCATCAAACTTTATAAACACACTTAACAGCCATCCGTACTTGTTACTGTAGCCATAAGCATGCAAATCAATTTCTATAAATACTTTTTTTCCGTCTTCGTTTCTTATAAATATTTCTCTCATATACTCTCAATCTCTTTTTTTCTTTATTATATCAAAGATTCTTCTTTTAAATCAATAATAATTATCACAATTAAGATTATTTTTAAAATAAAAGTATATAATTTCTCCATTCAAAAAGGTTTTGATATTCAATATCACAATCAATAAAAAAGGATTAAAAATGAAAAAGTCAAAAATCTCACTCGCCTTAGCGAGTATGTTATTAGTAAGCAGTGCCTCTTTCGGGGATGATAAAACAGATATTCTTAAACTTCAGCAGGAAGTAAAAGACCTTAAAGAAATGACACAGATTCTTGTTGATGAAACAAGTGATTTGAAAACCGGTTTTAATTATACCAAAGTTGATGAAAAAAAGCGATATACAGGTTTGGGTAGTGCTGCATCTAAAGTTTACTACTCAAAATCACCGTTAAGTATCGGTGGATATGGCGAAATGTATTATTCAAGCAGCCAAAAAGGTGGTTCTGAAACACAGATAAAAAGATTCATTACATATTTCGGATATAAATTTTCTGACAATATCATCTTAAACTCGGAAATTGAATACGAAGGCGGCGGTGTAAAAGCTACAAGCACAGGTGCTACCGGTGATACAGTGGCCGTTGAATTTATGTACCTTGACTTCATAGGAAACAAAAACTTCAATGCACGTCTTGGTAACTTCTTACTCCCAATGGGTTTAATGAATGAGCAGCATGAACCGACACTTTTTACAACGATCCAGCGTCCAAACACAGCGAAGTATGTTATTCCGACTACATGGAATACTTCAGGCGCAATGCTTTACGGTGAAATTGCAGAGGGTATAGAGTATAAAGCTTCCATTGTCACAGCACTGCAGATTACAGACACCGGAGACAAATGGGTAAGAAACGGCCGTGGCAGCGGGCGTTTGGTGAAAAATCCGGATGCAGCAGGACAGGTAAGAGTTGACTATACAGGCACAAGCGGTTTACTTATCGGTGCTTCATCATATTTTTCCAAGGATCTGTTTATGTTTGATATTCACCTAGATTATAAAATAGGCAATGCCAGAGTTTATGGTACCTATGCACAAAATAAAAGAGTAGATACCAATGCAAGTCAACAGGTGACAGCTAACTATGGCGGTTTCTTAAATGCAAGCTACAATATTGCTTCTTTGATAGGCACTGACAAAAAAACACCTCTTTTTGTGCAGTATGAACGATACAACCCTCAGTCAGAGGTAAGCAACGGGGGTACGGCAGGTGATGCTGTAACAGATGTGACGCTTGGAATCAACTTTTTTCCACATGAGCAGGTAGTCCTTAAAGCTGAGTATGTTATCTCAGATAATGTAGCTACAGGGAACATCACCGGCATATCTTTAGGTTTTGTTTTTTAAAAAACATTCAAACATATTTTCTCCTTTATGGGGTTTTGCAGCAATTTTACTGCAAAACCCCAATTATTTTGCTAGAATTTTAAAAATAAAATATTTAAAGACTTAAACTATGAAATATATTTCACTATTTATACTGTTATTAACACAACAATTATCAGCACAACTCCTTGTATCACCAATTGATGCAATGAAAGAGAACTTTGATCACAACGCAACAATTACCAAAAAAAATATTCTTCTGACACATGACAAATTTAAAACAATACAAAAAAATGCAGGCGTAAAACTTACTACAAAAATTTACAGAGTTTATATAGCCAAAAAAAATGGAAAAATACTGGGATATGGTGTACTTGTCAATAGAAAGGTCCGTTCCAAGAATGCGGTCACACTCTATTTCTTCAAAGACTCTGTTTTACAGGGAATAGAAGTCATTGCCTTTAATGAAACGCTGGAATATCTTCCGCCAAAAAGATGGACCCAGCAGTTTAAGAACAGAAAAACCGACAAGGTATTAAAACTCAATCGGGAGATAACAAATATCTCAGGGGCAACAATGAGCGCAAAAAGTCTTACAGACGGTTCGCGTATAGCATTTGCCATATACAACATGCTTTATAAGGACAAATAATTGCGTTTTACCCTTATAAAAAATTTAAAGAAAGACTCTACTATCAAGCCTATGCTCAACGGGTTGCTGATCTTCATGCTTTTGTATTTTGCTGCTGAAGTATTTGTGGATTATAGCAACTTTGGTCTTTCCTACGAACAGGTGAAATTTACACTTTTTGGAGATGAAGAAAACTTTTTAGAACCCATTTCTCAAGCTTCGTTTTTAGAGTATATTCATACTAAAATATTTTTTATGATGATGATACTCCTCACCCTTAGTGCTGTATTTATTCGCTTGAGTTCCAGAGACAGCTTAAAACTTTTCTGTCTGAACAGTGTTATGATAAGTGCGCTTACTATGCTTATAACGCTTCCTCTTGCATATTATACAAGTCCTTTTTTTACATATATCTATTTATTGACATATTATGTGTGGCATCTGTGTGCATTTTACATGGTTTTGCATTCTTTATGGAGTCTTAATTTTGCAAAAAGCATATAACTTTGCCATATTTTATTTTATTCTCTTTTCACTGCTGCTGCTTCTGAGCAGTAGTGTTCTTTTTGCATCCAAAATCGGCTTTACAACCGAAGGTGTCCTAACATACTATCTTGGAAATGAAACACTTTTCATTGCACCTAAAACACCAGGCGGTATACTTAAAATTGTCCTGCCGCATATTTTTGCTTTTGGACTTTTTGTCATGGTTACGGTACACTTTTTACTCTTTACACACAAAAAAAGAACCAAAGAACTGCAACTGCTTACATCTGCTCTGTTTATTCTCTCATTTTTGGAAATTTTCACTCCATTTGCCATTATAAACGGTTTTGAGTCGCTTGCATTCTTAAAAATATTTTCATTTTTTTTCTTTGAAGTTGTCATACTCTATACTTTGTTTATACTCTTTAAAAGTATTTTATATGATTAATTGGCTACAATATTTGTTATGAAAAAAATTATATTAATACTTCTGGTCTTTCTCGGATACACTCCTTTGTTTTGTAATGACAATACGGTCTGTAAAAAATGCCATCCTTTGATTTATAAAGAGTATTACAACTCCATACATAGAAAATCATCCCTGGCCAATGATAAAATATATAAAGCAGTTTTTGAAAAAGAACATGCAAAAAAACAAAAATGCAACAGCTGCCATGCCCCAAGCGCAAAAAACTCCCAAGAAGAAAAAGAAGCACCCATATCATGCATCTACTGCCATACCATTAAAAATATCGCAAAAGATGACGCAGCAAATAAAAATATTTTAACGGGAAAGAAAAAAGACTTTTTCAGCGCGCAAAAAGACAAAAGAAATGAATCTAAAGTTAAATATGAAACAACAACTTCTTTCTTTGGTCTTATAAAACGCTCTAAAAATTCCCCTTATCATCAAATAGAGTACAACAATGAAAACTACTATAACGGCAATGTCTGCATGGGATGCCATTCACATGTAAACAACGCCCATAATTTTGACATTATCATGCTTGATGCATATATTGACCAAAAAGACAAAAATACCTGTATATCCTGTCATATGCCACAGGTAACAGGCAGTAAAACAACGCTGAGTGACAGTAAAACCCATGCCTATCATGGTATAGCCGGTTTGCACAGATTCACTGCAACACTTGGTAAATATATAGATTTTCAAGTACAAAAAAACGAAAAAGGCTTTCAGGTCACCCTAAAAAATCTGACAAACCATGCTCTTTTCGGACAGGCATACAGAGAAGGGATTTTAAATGTTACAGTCGTACGAGGCAAAGAAAAACTAGTCCAGAAACCCTATATATTTACACGTATTTTCGGTAAGGACAAAGAAGAAAGTATGCCTTTTGAAGCAACAAATATTTTAAAAGACACTCTTATTTATGCAAAAAAAAATATTCTCTATACAACAAAACTGCAAAAAGGAGATAAAGTCATACTGACCCTCGGTTTCCGTCTCATCTCAAAAAAAGCAGCAAAAGAGTTAGATCTTCAAAATGATAAAAAACTTACAAAAATAAAGATTTTAAAAACAGAAACATTCAGTTTTTAACCAGGATTATGCAATAGATCAACATAGTCATCTATGTTTTTACTTACAATGAGCTTTTTATCTGCCTGTAAAATAATATAGGCAAGATTTTGCGCATTTAAAAACGCATATGATTTTTTTACCGGCATAACACTTGCAGCCGTTGCATATGCATCGAGTGTCGCCGAAGGAAGTTTTGAAACAAGTGTTATGGAGATGAATTTTTGCTCTGATTCTTTTGTTTTTGGATTAATGAGATGATTATACTTTTTTCTTTGTACATAACGGTTATAGTTGCCGCTTGTACTTACACCACTGTCACGCATGATAAATGTAACCAAAGGATGTGTCTCATCCAAAGGGTTGTTAACGGCAACCTTGCAGCTGCCTATGCATCGTATGTCGCCGCTCAGAGCAACCACTGCCTTCTTCACCTTGTTTTGCAGTAAAAATTCACTGACTTTGTCTGTCGCAAACCCCTTTCCCATACCGCCAAGATCTATTTTGACACCATTTTCCAAAAAAGCTTCATGCCTGTCAAATCTGAGTGCCTTAATGGAGGTAGAACTCTTTTGCAGCTCACTTTTTGAAGCAATACGTTCATTGGCACCAAATCTGTACAAATCTTTTGTAATAGTTCCTACAGCGATATTAAAATATCCCTCTGTCTCTTTATAGTATTTTAAAGAGAGTTTCAAGGCTTCGTAGGAGTATTGATTCAAAAATGCGTGATGGCTGTTGTTGAGTTTAAATATTGGCGTGTTCTTTTTATAGGTAGAAAGAGAATTGTCAACCCTTTTTATAATCTCAAAAGAGGGTTTGAGGAACTTTTTGTCTTCTTTGTCAACAGATATTGACACAAAAGTACCCATAAGTACTTTTGTACGTTGTATCATCTGTGCATCGGCATTACATGTAATGAACAACGATGCAAAAAGAAAAAGTCTGTACATGAATTAGATGTCAATAATCTCATTGACTTCAAGTCCGAACCCGCCAAGTCCGACAAAGTCAGTCTTCTTCATAGACGTAATAAGATTCATTTTTGAAATACCGAATGACTTAATAATCTGCGCACCTATACCGAACTCTTTTATAGCCGCATTGTCCTGATGGTGTGTTTTGTTTATAAAAACCAATAAACCGCTGTTTTGTTTAAGATACTCTATGGAGCTGATAAGGTTATTGTATTTGTCTTGTTGCAAGAACAGTTCACAATCCGGAATAACATTGTGAACCCGTACATTGGCAACTTCTCCGGCATTGTAAAAAAGTATGGCAGTGTGTTGTATACCATCATGGTCTTCAAAGGTATGTCGCTGTACTTTTACTCCGAAAAACTCTATCTCCTGAACATCTGTCTCTTTGACAAGTCTCTCGTTTGCAAGTCGGTATTCAACAATATCAGAAATAAATACCGTATGCAAATCATGCTTTTTCGCAAAAATATCTAAATCATCCCGGCGTGCCATTTCACCGTCATCTTTAATAATTTCACAAATAACACCCGCTTCGCTTAACCCTGCCAACCGGCATAAATCAACCGACCCCTCCGTATGACCTGTTCTTACAAGTGTACCGCCCTCTTTTGCAATAAGAGGAAAAATATGTCCCGGTTTTACTAACTCATCCGGTTTGGAAATAGGATTTGCCAATATTTTTATAGTATCATCTCTCTCTTTTGCCGAAATACCTGTCAAAGCATTTTTGGCATCAACAGAGACTGTAAAGGCAGTTTCATACGAAGAAGTATTTGAACTCACCATAGGATTTAAATCAAGCCTGTCGGCAATAGACTTGGAAAGAGCAACACATATAAGCCCCCGTGCGTGCATTGCCATAAAGTTTACATGTGCCGGTGTAGAAAAGGCAGCCGCATAGACTAGATCGCCCTCATTTTCTCTATCCTCATCATCGACCATAATAACCATCTTGCCTTTTTTGATATCTTCTATCGCCTGTAAAACTCTCTCTGTCGGTTTCATATTTTCTCTTTCTATATTTGTTTTTTCTTTTCTTTATTATAGGAAAATTTGTATTAAAAAGAGTTCAAAAAAAAAATTAATATTTTTTGCAAAAAACTCTTGACATAAAAGAAATTTTTGTCTATAATTTCGCTCACAAACACAGAGTAAAAGTGTTTGAAACACCGCGGAATAGAGCAGTTCGGTAGCTCGTCGGGCTCATAACCCGAAGGTCACAGGTTCAAATCCTGTTTCCGCAACCAATCTTTCTTTACAAAGCATTGGGGTATCGCCAAGCGGTAAGGCACCAGTTTTTGGTACTGGCATTCGGGGGTTCGAATCCCTCTACCCCATCCACCTCTAAATCCCTAAAATACGGACTTTCAAAAAATCTAAACTCAAAATATACAACAAATATACAACATTGTTTTTTAATCGAAGATTTCATCATCAAAAATAATCTTATTTACTTCTTCTTTTACTGGCTCTTTTTCAAGCTTTAAAACTGGTTCTTTTACTTCTTTGTCAAACGAACTCTAAAATTTTGCACTAAAAAGTAAAAAAAAGTTCATAATGATATTATAAAAAATAAGGTTCAAAACTTTAGAAGAGTCTTTGTTGATAGTGATTTAGATTTGGAAATTATTAAAAAAATAAAAGAAGATATTGATTCCATTCCAAATGAAGATATGTCCCAAAAGGATAAAAATAGGCTAAAATCACTACAGACAAAATTATTTAATAATTTAATCAAACAATACGAAATTAATTCACAAAAAGAAGATTTAATTGCTGAAACAAAAGAGATACTTGATAGAGTATTGAATTCTGCTTCACATCATAGTGATAATCCTTTACATCGGCAAGAATTAAAAGATGCAATTAACCACATGACAATATTAAAAGAGTTGCTAGAAAATGAAACGAACTAAGTTCATTCAAATAAATTAATCTATTTTTTGGTATAATACAACTAATAAATTCAAAAAGGAGATTTGTCATGGCAGTAAAACACATAAACGAAAATGCAAAAGAAGAGAGTGGTATTTTACTCTCAGGTAGTGATGCAACAAAAGTTTTTTCAATGTTTAGCGAAGATAAATCTTCTAAATATATTCAAGAAAAAACTAAAAAACTAAAGTCACTTCTTGATAATGCACTCAAAAAACCTTTTCCATCTGCTTCTTAAAAGTTTTCAATGCCTTCCATAATTAGCCTATCAGATATCACAAGAAGTAAATTTGATAGACTAAAAAAGAGTTTTACTTGTTCAAATGCAGAACTTGAAAAACATATTAAACAGTATGCTTTTAACCATCAAAAAGAGGGACTTTTTCAAACCTACTTTTATGTAGATGATAACGATAATTTTTTAGGTTATATCTCTGTTTCTATTGCTACTATTGAAAGGAGTACTATAGAAGATGAACTAAATATATCTTCTTCTATAAAATACTCTATCCCTGCAATGAAAATAACGAGACTATGTGTTTTTGATAACTTTTGCAATAATGGAGTTGGAAGTATCTTAATGACTTTTGCCAATATTTTAGCAGTGGTTCAACAGAAAAAAATAGGTTGTCGTGCTTTAATAGTTGATAGTAAGTTTGAAGCGATTGAATTTTATCAAAGATTTGGATTTATTGAAATTGATAAAGAAGTAAATAGTGATACAATGTTTATGGTTTTTGATATAGCGAAACCAAGTGATGTTAAAGAAATTACAAGCGAAATGATTTCATTTTGTGAGGTGTTTAATCAAGAAGATTTAATAGAGATTTTGAGATAAATTCTCGGTGCCAGTTCGGTGCCATTATATACCTATCAGGTATGGTTTGTTATAATTCTTAAAATGTGAAAACCTCGATATACAGGGTATATAAGGGTATTTAGTGGATTGGTCAAGAGTTTCCCTCTACCCCATCCACAATCGCAAATTTCAAACAAAAAGACTTTATTATGAACGAAATAACTGATTTAACAACTTTAACTGTAAGAATGGGTGTTTTTGTAGTTATTGCAGGAATATTCTATTTTATTTTAAAATCTAAAAAGAAATAAAATCAGTTAAAGAGAATTATAATTTCTCTTTAACCATACTGTCTAAATAATCAAACAGTTCCTGTGATGCTCTTTCTGCATCTTTAAATATTTTTATGATTTCATCAACTTTATCACTGCCAAGCATGCGCATTGCTTTTGCTATATCATCATGCACTTTTTTATGCGGCTCTTGCAGGTTTGCATAAAAATTGCTTTTTCCAAATAGTTTTTTACCTTCATCTGCATACCATTTGCCTAGCCTGCACTGAGTATGATCACTCAATTCAAATTTCAATTTCCCTTCAAGCATTGATGAATATGCGTTGTTTTTATAGACCATATGATCAAGTTTTGCCATATTTGTAAAGAGTTCGTATCCTATAATTTCATTGTCTTTTGTAATAGCTTCACTGTTAGAAATTAACTGAGAAAGTGTGTCAACATAGGCCTCGAGTGTTTGTTGTGAACTTATAGAGTGTTCTTCAATTTTTTCACTGTTTTCACTCATATTCATAGAATTCTGCTTGAGCACATTTATATTTACTTCTACTTCACTTGTAGCTTTTTGCGTTCGTTCTGCAAGCTTACGCACTTCATCGGCAACGACTGCAAATCCTCGTCCGTGTTCACCTGCACGTGCTGCTTCTATAGCCGCATTCAGTGCCAGCAGGTTAGTCTGGTCTGAAATATCTTTAATAAGAGAAATCACATTAAAAATCTCTTCAACATTTGCATTCAGTTCCTCTGCAGAATGTCGTGATTCCGAAACCATCTCTGTAATACTGACAATTGCATCTTTAATGTTATCCGTAGAGTGTGTCACTTCTTTAATGACTTCGGATGTTTTGGCATTGAGAATATTTACCTGGTTGACACTTTCAACACTCTGAGACATACTGTTTCTTAAATTCTCTGCATTGTTGAGTGCACCGCTTATCATCTCTCCTGACAGGGCAAGAGTAAGTTTGTTCTTCTCGCCAATTTCCGCAGCATGTTTTGCAGAATCTTCAGCTCTTAAAGCTTCCTCTTTTGCTTCGAGTGCAAGCGCTTCGACTTTATCCAAAAAGGCATTGAAATTTTTACTCGCCTGCCCTAATTCGTCTTCTGATACCACAGGAAGTCTCTTTGACAAATCAGCATCACCCTGTGCCAATTCATCAGCAACATTTGCAAGGTTTACGATAGGGTCAGTAATTGTTTTTTTGATAATGTACATTAAAAACAGCAAAATAAACAGATCAACCAAAGACATAATATATACTTGTCTCAAAAGAGAGTCTTCGGATTGAGAAATGACACTGTTTACTTTGTTGATATCTTCACCGATCAGTGCATAAGCAACAATATTGTCTGAAAAATCTTTTATAGGTTCTGAAACTATAAAATATTTATCAGTTATTTGTGGTGCATCAGTTTTCTCAATAGAAATATGAGCCAAATCATTAAAAAAATCTTTATTTACCACTTTTTCTTTGACTGCAAGTGTAAAATTACTGACTTTTGGAGCAGATTTTAAAGAACGGGCAGTTGAAAGGTATTTGTCTTTCATGACAATGACTATTTCGTATCCATTGTTTTTTCTCGCAGATTTTACTATAGAGTTTAAACCTTGCATGAACTCAACAGAACCAAGATATTCATGATCGACTATTACCGGAGCCAAACCACGCAGAACAAGCCCGGCCCGGCCAAGTTCTATAGCTACAATTGGTTTTTTTTCATTTTTTACCGCAACAATTGTTTTTCTGAATGAACTTAAATCATCTCCATACTTATTTGGCTTCCATGCTCGTAAAAAACTGTGTAAATGAGCATCATGAATATGTATTTTAATATTTTTATACTTTGTGTATTTTTTAAATTCCTGAGACAGGCTTTTTAAGCCATTGATGGCAACAGTTCTGTTGTTTTCCATCAATGATCGTATAACACTGTAGTTTTGCGATATGTTGATAGCATTGCTAAGACCGATATCTTCCTTTGCTTGCATTGCTTGCTTGTAAGTAAGATGCAAAGAAGCAGATTCTGAAGCATAAACCTCATGTTCCAAGTCTTTAATAGAATAATAGTAGTTTACTAAGATAACAATAAATCCTGCTAAAATTGAAACTACCAAGGGTATGTGTATTTTTTTACTGATTGACATGAAATTTACCTCCATCCCTGCAATATTTTTTGACAGACACTATTTTAGTTTGCCGTTTCCATAGTGCTTAAAGAGATAGTCAGTCACAATTTTTTCATCTTCTTTTGTGATAGGTGCTTTAAAATGTACAATCATTTTCTCTATCTTTTTATGCCAAAACTCGCGTGACTGAGGCCCCTGGTTTAAAATATATCCAAAAGAGTGACACATTAAACAGTTTGCCTGTACAGCATCAAATCCTTTTCCCATTTTTATTTGGTATGAAATATACGGAACTTCCATATCACCTTTTACCTGTGCAAACAGTGAACCTGCGGACAGTATTGCTATTAATAATAATTTTTTCATTTTTTCTCCTTAAACCACTTCTACTGTAACTTTATCAATACCGTTGTATTTGTACCCGCCATGGTTCCATCCGATATCTTTGTCAAACGGTTGCTCTTCACCCAGCATATTAACTGCTTTTGCCATAAATGTTAATTTGCCATACTGTGTGGGTTTGTGATGAAATCTAAATTCACTATAAGAATAACGGCCGTTTTCCTGTTTAAGCAGTGCTTTTTCCCATGTTTTCCCTGCATCTGTAGATACATATACCGCTTTGATTCCTGTTCCGTTATCAAAAGCAACGCCACGCACAACAACTTCTGAGTTGTGATACACTTTCATACCGTTTTCAGGGTACCCTATCACTGATTTTACATTCATAAGGGTAATCGGTTTTGTAGGTTTAAAGTGATGCTGTGGTGTTTCACATTCACATTTATTGTCAGGAACACGGTACGCTTCATCCATAAAGAAAAGAGATTTGTATTTATCTGTTACCGTAATATCACTAAGCATTTTTACCCAACTATCAGAGTAGTACCCCGGAAGAATCAAACGAAGCGGATACCCGTTTAGGTATGGTAAATCTTCTCCGTTCATTTCATACGCAACGATGACATGGTCATCAAGCTCGTGAATTTCCAACTCTCTTACAAAATTCGGTGTTTTATAATACGCAGCTTTTTCCAAACCGTTAAAACCTATCCAGTGTGCATCTTTTTTCAGTCCTGCTTTATGCAGCAAATCACGTAATCTTACGCCTTTCCATTTTGCACACCCCATGGCACCGCTTCCCCATTGGATTCCTCCTGGAATCGGTGTAAATGCAGAACGGCTGTTTCCACCACATTGCACAACTGCCGTTACTTCAACCTGCTCAAAATCAGTTTTTAATTCTTTGAGAGAAATTTCCAACTCTTTTTCTACAAGTCCGTTTATCTTGATGGTATACGTCTCCGGATCGATAAAAGTCGGAATATCCGGAAGGTGCCATCTGACAAAAAATTCATCATTTTCAGTGATGCCGCGTGCAAATGTGCTTCTTGGTGATTCTAAAAGCGGTGGTCTGTCCGAATAGGTTATCAATGGTCTTTTTTCAGGGAAGGCCATATCAGAGACTTTTCTGGTATCAATTGGCTGATGTGTTTCACCGGCTGATAATGCAGTTGTACCTAAAATAGCAGCTGAAGCAGCCATAGAAGTTTTAAGAAATTCTCTTCTTTTCATATTTTTCCTTATAATTGTTATTTTGGTTTGGATTATATCGATAAATATTTAAAATGACTTAAAAGAGCTTTTTTTCCAATCTTTTTAAAAGATTTTCAAGCTCTTTGCATGATGTTATATAATCTGACTTTATCGCTTCTATTTCTTGAATCACACTGTTTAATTGAGAAAATATTTTTGGGAAATTTTCTGTTGTTTTTTCAAGTTCCTGCATATTTTTCACTGATAAAACAATCTGTTTTATGATCATTTCGCTTTGATTCTTGACATTTAACAGTTTGGCTTCACTCTCACTTAAAGTTGTATCTATACTACCGGCATGAGACTTTAAAAGCAGTATCTCCTTTTCAAAATCTTTTATCAAAGCAGACAGTTTATTTGATGTTTCTAAAACAATATCTTGCTCTTCAATTCTCTGCATATCTCTGTCTGCATGTATAATGCTTTCAATTTCCGCCAATTTCATTTCACTAAAAACAGCTTCCATGCTCTCAAACTTTTTATACAGTGTTCTCATCTCTTCTTGAAATTTTCTACGATATTCTTCTTGCATTTTCATAAACTGCGATTGTTGTGTTTGATGAAAAATGTTCATAATTACATATAAGATTAAAGCAAAGAGAAGAGGAAAAAGAGATTCTTTGACAAGAAGTAAAATATCTGCATGCTGTGTATGCAAAATAAAATGGACAAGTGTAGCAATCACTCCGATAACAAGCACAAGAGGAGCATAGTTAATTTTGTCCGGACGTTTCAAAATTGCTATTTGTCGTAAAAATAAAATGCCCATTACAATAAAAGCTATCAGTAAATCATTATGAAACATTTTGACATCCCTCCTCAATCGAGTTAGGATTTATTGTATCATAATTTATTGCAAAACGATATCTACTATTTCCTTTGGATCTTTTACCACAACACTATGTGTACCATGCGCAGAAAATCCCCATGCTGCAAAAATAGCTTCGATACCGGCATTGTGTGCACTTTTGATGTCTTTTGAATTATCCCCTACCATCCATGCTTTATCTTTTTTTGCATCATAATTGTAAAAATTCAAAATCTTGTGTATCATATCGGGATGCGGCTTTGATGCCTGTACTTTATCCGCACCGACTATCATGTCAAACAGATCGGCTACATGTAAATGTTCCAGCATTGTCAGGGCAAACTGTGTCGGTGCATTTGTCGCAACTGAAAGCTTCACCCCCTTTACATGTAACCGCTCAAGCATCTCTTGTACACCCTCATAAAGGTAAGGATGTTCTATACACTGTTCTTTATAATGTTTTTCAAAAAGAATTCTGTCTTTTTCTTCATAGATTTCAGTATTGTAAAAGAGTTTAGGCAGATTTCTTACCTCTTTGTTAATAGCATCCACTATAAACTCTTCACTTAATGGAGGCAGGTTATGATTTGTTTTTCTTACATAATTGACTGAGATAGTAATATCTTTTTTTGAATCAATCAATGTCCCGTCCATATCAAATATAACTATTTTTTTCATGACTTCATCTTTTTATAAATTTCCACAAGTGCTTCAACAAACAAATCACTGTCATTTGGACATTTACAGACTCTATACTCTTTAAATCCCAAATCCTGTGCTATTTCTCTGTACTCCACATCCAGTTCATAGTCTGTTTCCGAATTATCAACAGTAAAGGCGATAGGAAAAATGACAACACCCCTGTTTCTGACTGTTTTGAGTTTGTCCTCAAGTGAAGGTTTGAGCCACTCCATACGCCCTACTTTTGACTGGTATGCCAAATGAACATCATGAAATGCCATCCCTTCTTTTTGCATCATCTCTTTTAAAATTTCCACATGACGGTTTACATGTTTTTCATACACATCTCCCGCATCAATAATTTTTTGCGGCAGTCCGTGTGCTGAAAAAACAATATCAAAATCACGATACTCACTCTCTCCCACTGTTTTTTGGATACTTTGAATCACTGCCCTGTTATATGTTTCATTTTGGAAAAAATGTTTTATTTCCACCAAGAGTGCATTGCCTCCACTCTTGTGATAGCACTCTTCAAAATCTTCAAGGGAGGACTTTGTCGTCGTTGTCGAGTATTGCGGATACAAAGGAATCAAATATATTTTGTCCACATCCTCTTTAGCCAGTTTTTCCACTACTTCACAGGCAAAAGGCGGTGTATAGCGCATGGCAAAATCAACTATAAACTTTTCACCCAGTTTTTTTTGCAGTTTTGACACAAGATTTTTTGTATGCCCCACTATAGGCGATTTCCCGCCCAGTTCTCTGTATATCTCCTGAGATGCTTCCGCACGGTTAAAGACAATCAGTCCGCCAACCATTTTTCTGACAAGATTGCTTTTCATCGTCAGTATGTTTTTGTCTGCAAACATATTCTTTAAAAACATTTCTACTTCATTCAGGTTGTTTGGACCACCCATATTCAGTAATACTATTGCCTCTTTTTTCAATCTTTATCCTATATATACACTCAGCCAGACAACGACTTTTTTTGTTTTGAGGAGTGTATGCTTTGTATTTGCAGCTATAAACAGAGTATCACCGCTTTTTAATTTGTGTACTATACCATTTATTTCCAATTTTGCACAACCTTTGAGAACGACAACCCATTCATCCCGTTTGTCAACAAATGTTTGCGGTGTTTTGAGTGTGTTGCTGACAACTCTTTTAATCTCTACATTTTTTTTTGCAAGAAGTGTTTCAAAAGTTTCACTGTCAGGCTGCGGCAACGCATACTCAAAAATATTAATCATGTTCTACTCGCAGGCTTACTGCATACATAAACTGTTGCAAAGGCAGCATATCTTCATAGACGGTATAGAGTCTCTCTATTAATTCATCACCCTTTTCAATGAGGTGCGGATCAAGTTTTGTATAGGTTGCCATGCCTTTGTACAAACTTAAATCT
Organism: Sulfurimonas sp. SWIR-19; assembly: GCF_020410885.1. GTDB lineage: Bacteria > Campylobacterota > Campylobacteria > Campylobacterales > Sulfurimonadaceae > Sulfurimonas > Sulfurimonas sediminis. The sequence continues at coordinate 1,378,818 of NZ_CP084578.1, forward strand.
GCATGTTCCATATCGGCATGAAATCCTTTAGGAAAACGTTTATAACCTTTTTCAAGATGGGTGTAGTTTTTGTTTTTTGCTTTGATAACTTTAAGTATATTTGCAAGTTCGGCACGTTTGGCATCATTTTTAATGGTTGAGCGAAAAGCATCCAACATTGGTTTTTCAAACCATCGCACACCTGTTGCCACATAAAGCTCCTCTGGGGAAAAGTGCAGATAAAACGAAGAACTCTGCATACGTTTGTTCTCTCCCTGCCAAAAGATAATGCCGATACGCTCTTTCATAGGCTGTGCTATTGCATTTGGACGTCTGGAGTCACGGTAGATTCTATATAAAGATTGATTGATTTTCGGTATTGCTTTAATGGTAGGTTCAAGGGCCTGAAGATGTTCGCCCATCTCAGTAACAAAAGCACGAGACGGGTTTAAAATCAGTTCTTCATACTCTTTTTTATGTGCCGCAAACCACTCTTTGTTGTTGTTTTGTTTCAAATCAGCCAAAAACGGCAGTGTTTTTTTACTAAAACCTGCAAATTCCAATACGATTCCTATTTTACGAGTTTATCAATTTTTAGCAAGGTTAAAACCTCACTGCCATTAAGTTAAGAAAATTAATGCTTTTTCGGAACCGGTACTTTAGTGCCGGCTGTTGCAATGCTCTTGCCACTCTCAGCCCGGACTGAAATCCGCGTTCCAAAAAAATGCTTCACTTACCAATATTGAAGTTAAAACCTGAGTACCAACAAAGTTGCAACAGCTTAGGCTAATTTTCTGTTTCTAAACGCAAGAGCAATGATAACAAAGACTATTGCATAGGTTACCGGAACAAAATCAGGAATAGGTACCGGATCTCCTTTTGCATACGAGTGCATACCCGCAAGATAATAATTCACTCCGAAATACGTCATCAAAACCGATGTAAACGCCAAGAGCGATATTACACTGTAGTTAAAGTCATTGTAAATAGACTTGATAAATCTTACATGTATCACAACAGCATAAACCAAAATAGTCACCAGTGCCCATGTCTCTTTTGGATCCCATCCCCAGTATCGTCCCCAGGACTCATTAGCCCAGACACCGCCTAAAAAGTTTCCGACTGTCAACAAAACAAGCCCGATAATCAGACTCATCTCATTAATGGCGTTCAACTCTTTAATAGAAAGCGAAATCTGTCTGTCGTTTTTTTCGTTTTTAACGATAAACAGCAACAGAGTGATAAATCCAAGCAGAGCGCCAAGCCCCAGGAACCCGTAACTTGCCGTAATCATTGATACATGTATGCTGAGCCAGTAAGAGTTTAGTACCGGTACAAGATTGGTAATCTGCGGGTTCATCCAACTCAAATGCGCAACAAACAAAATCAGACCTGCCAAAATTGATGTAGATGCCAGAGTAATAGGGGATTGTTTGGAAAAGATAAACCCTGCCAAAACTGTTGCCCATGCAATGTATGTCATTGATTCAAAACCGTTTGACCATGGAGCATGTCCCGATATATACCATCGCAGTGCAAGACCCAAAGTATGTGCAATAAAAAAGATACCTAAAAGTCCCAAAGAAACTTTTGTAATTTTTTGCATTTGAAATTTCGGTTTTAAAATTTTCACAAAACTTAAAATCAACAACACAAAACCCATAATGAAATATAATGGCCAGAGAATTTCAAAAACATTTGAATGGTTGTAAAAAATCTCTGCTTTTATTTTATTTTCACTCGGGTAGACAGCAGAACCGTAAAATCTCTGATATTCGTCTATCTTTTTCAACCCTGCATCAGCGATTTTCCACTCTCCGTTTGAAAGAGCAGCATCGACAGCTGTAAAATAGGCTATCGCAATCATTCTGACTTTTTGAGCCTGCGAAGCATCAAATGTTTTTAAAGCCTCAATTGTTGCATACCATTTGTTATTAAGATCATTTGGTTTTGGCCATATTTTTAACAGTGAACCTGTAAAAACCATATAAACAACATTGACTTTTTCATCAATTTTCAAGGCCGCTTTGTCTAACTTGTTTCTGTCTTTTGGAGCTTTTCTTGAAGCCTGTTCAACAAGAGACAAAAGCTTGTAGCCTCGCATACCTGCAGGATCCTGAAAAAACTGTGCAAAAGAGGCATATTTTGCATCTTTTTTTATTCCTATGGCCTCATTTATTCTTTCATCACCTGTACGAATAAGTTTTATGTCTTTGTAAATATCCGGTCGTATCATCATGCCCAGTATGACCTGATTTGCACTTAATTCTGTTTTTCCGACTTGCAATGTAGAACTTCTGTGTATTTTTGCCAATACTTCCAAAGCAAGTGTATCTATCGGCTTCATACGTCCCTTTGTATCTTGCACTATCAAATGTCCAAATTTTTGCGCATGCTCTTTATCAAAAGAGAGTATGGTTTTTATAGCCGGATCAAGTTCAGCGGCTTTTGCCGGTGTCACTGCAAATGCCAAACCTGCAATCAGCAGTGCCGGAACTATTTTACACTCACTCGCTTTTTTTGCTTTTGCCGAAAGTTTGGCAAATCTGTGTTTTTTGGAAAAAAGTGCCCAAAACATTCCCAGAGCCAATAAAAAATACCCTATATAAGTCGGCAGAGTTCCGGGGTCATGGTTTACCGACAAAATTGTTCCTTTTTCATCCATATCATAAGAAGACTGGAAAAATCTGTAATTTCTGTGTTCCAAAATATGATTCATATATATTCTGTATTTCATATCAATTCCCATTTCCTTATCTATAAGTTCTACTTCACTTGCATACGATGCCGGACTCATAGATCCAGGATATCTGTCAAGCTGAAAATCCAAAAGTTTCAATGTAAAAGGAATTTTTATCTCTTTTGAACCATAGGCAACACTTACATGTAAACCATTTATATCCACTTCACTGGGAACACCAAGCATACCTTTTTGTGAATATACCAAGACTTCTTTTTGTTTGTCGCCGCTGTGAACCAAAAATTTAAGCGCATCTACACCCGAAGCCCGCAGTATCGATTTTGGATTTGAAACCACTTTTTTATGTGCATGCAACATAAAATCACGCAGAACAAAACCGCCCAAATCACTGCTGTAAAGAACTCTTGTCTGAAGTGCCTCCTGATCATTTGCATCCAAACTGCCTCTAGAACGGTCAGCCATTTTCATGTATGAGAGTTTCATATCATGCTTCAGATACAACCTGCCGTCTTTTATATACAAAGACAAAACCGGTTTATCAAAATGTTCACCTGAGTTAAAATCCAAAATAAAACTTCCCGCATTATAAAACTTGCCCTCTTCGAGTGCTACAGGTTTTCCCTGTCCACTGCCCGTAACCATAAGTTTTGCTATTGCCTTGCCGTTTTTGTCTGCCACCAAGGTTTCTATGGCATTGGGAATATACTCAACAAGTTTCACATCAACCTTTTTATTCTCAAGCTTCAAAGATGTCTCAAAATCGTTATCTCCTCTTTTTGAGAGATATAAAACTTTAGAGAATTTTTTTGTGTCACTGCCGTCACTGACTTTTATGCTTATATAGGGATCAGCACTTACAATCGAAGAGGCACTGCCTCCTTCACGAATATGCATAGTCCCCTCATAACCAAAGTACCGAGTCACTGCCGCACCGACCAAAATTATCAAGAACGCAATATGAAAGATAAAAAGAGGCGCTTTAGAGAGTTTGTACATCTTAAATCGATAGATGTTATACAAAAGATTAAATGCCAATAAACCCAGCAAAACCTCAAACCATCGTGCATTATAGATTTCTGCTTTTGCAGTCATCGTTCCATAGTCATTTTCAACTATAGTCGCATACCCTATTGTAAATGCAAAAATAAGCATTAAAATTGCCATCGTATGCATTGAACCAATCAAAGAGAGAATTTTTTTCATATTTAACCTTTTAAAAAAAATTATTATACTTGCAATAAGATAATAATAAATTAACCTAAAAACAATCACGCCTTTTTAACTTACATTTTAATTTTTACTTCAAAACATTTTTTCTGCACAGTGCATAAATTGACACTTCCGCTGTGTGCCTCGGCAATCTGACGGGAAAGTACAAGCCCTAGCCCATTCCCTTTGAGCTTTGTGCTTTTAAATGCTTCAAAAAGCTCTTTTTCATTATCTATAGCCACACCACTGTCGCATATCTTAAAGATGTGATATATTCCATCATTTTCATAGGTAATTTCAACCTTTCCTTCTTCGTTTTCATCCTCTTCTATCGCATCAATAGCATTGGTGATAAAATTTGCAAACAGCATTTCGAGTAAATCTTTGTCTGCATGCATAAAAAAATCATCTTTTGGAAACACAAACTCTATCTCTTTTGAATATCCGTAATAGGCTATCGCCATATCCAGGGACTCTTTGAGCTGACTCCACGATATAAGATCTTTTTGTGCCTGCACACCTTTTGAAAACATCAGTGTCGCTTTAATGATTCTCTCAATTCTATAAACTGATTTTTGTATCTCTTCGACTATTGGAATGTTTTCGGGAAGTACCCGTTTTTTGAGTGTAGAACTCATCAAAGAAATTGCACCTATCGGATTTCTGATTTCATGGGAGAGATGTGCTGCCATCTGTCCCATGGTAGCAAGGTTTTCTTTGCGTTTTTGTTCTGTTATATCTGTTGCAGAGAGCATCACTTTATCTTTATATGAAGAGCTTTTGACAAGATAGGAGTGTGCATTAAAAGTAATTTCATAATCTTCATCACGGTACTGTAAAAGCTTTAAAAGCTCCCATAACTCCCGTGCATGGGAATTTTGCAAAAAAACAGTGTTATCACTGTTGAGAATCCAAATAGCATTGGGAAGAAATTCCACAACCTTTTCAACAGTATCTTGCAAGTGTGCATACGAGGCCTTCAGCTCATTAAATTCATTCTCAACCTTATAAGTCTGCTGAATAAGAACATCCAGTTCCTGCGGTGTAATAGAGGCCATTAAGCACTGAGTCCTGTCAAAACTTTATACAAATCATGTGCATCATCACTGCCGGCAAGTTCGCGTATGGAGTGCATTGCCCAGGTTGGCAGTCCTACATCTATGGTGTCTATGCCAATGCGTGTTGCCGTGATGGGTCCTATGGTGGAGCCACATCCCATATCGCTTCTTGTCACAAAATTTTGCAGCTTTACATGTAACGATGCAGCGCTATGCTTAAACTTTGCTATTGTTTTGTCATTGGAGGCATATCGCTGATTTGCATTGACTTTTATGACAACACCTTTGTTTATATGCGGAGCATGATTAGTGTCATGTTTTGCCGGGTAATTTGGATGAATTGCATGGGCATTGTCTGCACTTATCATCAAAGAGCTTCTTGTCATCTGTATATACTCTTCATAATCATCAAACATTCTATGCAGGGTATTTTCTAAAAAACTGCCCCCTGCTCCGCTTGTCGATTCACTCCCGACCTCTTCATGGTCACTTGCGATAAAAAGCACAGGCTTGTCTGCATTTACGCTGCAAATACTTACCATACCTGTATAACAACTCAGTAGATTATCAAGCCGCGCACTTGCAATAAAGTCATTTCGCAGGCCTACAAATTCTGCTTTTTGTGTATCATAAAAGCTCAACTCACTTGCATAAACTTCTTTGACATCTTCAATACCGTTGTTTGCAAGTTGCCATTTGATAAATTCGTCAAAATCAAAATCTTCATTTGTACTTAGAACCGGACAGATATCTGTCTGTTTGTTCACCGTTCTTTCTTTGTTTGCTTTGTCATCCAAATGAATGGCAAGCGATGGAACAATTGCTATAGGCTTTTGCACATTAATCAAGGTACTTTGCAAAGTCCTGTTTGCATCAAGATAGCTCACCCGTCCGGCTATTGACAAATCTCTGTCAAACCAGGGATTCAATAACAGTCCGCCGTAAGGCTCAACGCCGAATTTCACCACACCATGCTCTTTTATCACAGGATTTGGCTTGAGTTTCAGGTTGGGCGAATCTGTATGTGCGCCTACCATCACATAGTTTTTCTCTGTTTTTGGATAGCTAAAGGCAATGATTGAAGAGCCATTGCGTGTGACATAATACTTTTGCCCTGCTTTGAGTTCCCATTTATCTGCTTCATCAAGCCTGGTAAATCCGGCATTTTCAAACATCATCGCCATATTTTGTGTCGCATGAAAAGGCGTAGGCGAAGCATCCAAAAAACCTAAAAGTCCTTCGTTAAAATCTTGTTTGTTCATTCACAACTCCTATTATGCTATAATATCCACAAATTCATTGCCTTCAAGCGCACTAATAAGCTGTGAGTTTACATGTATGGCGGAATCTATGACGACATTGTGCAGTTTTGAGACTATAGTCACTTTTAATGGTCTGTTTCCCGGATTTTGTCTGATGATTGTATAGAGTTTTTCCAGCACATCAAAGTTACTGCTCAGTCGCACAGCCAAATTAATTGGCTCCGGCGGGGCTTCTTGAATCTCTGTTTTTACTTTTTTTGTCTCTTTCTTTGCCTGTTTGAGTGTCATTAACTTTGTAACATTCAAACGTGGTCCAAAATCGGTGTGGGTTACTCTTGCTTTAAAAGCAACCGGTTCTTCGAGGTCCATTTCACTGAGTTGTTCGAGTTTGTCCGAAAAAAGCATAATCTCAATATTGCCATGAAAATCCATAAGATTTACTATGCCAAACTGGTTGCCTTTTTTAGAGATTTTTTTCGTTATCTCTTCAACTTTTCCTATAAATATAGCAAAAGAGCCGTCTTTGATACTCTCCAATTCCGAAGAGAGCGTATAATTGAGTTCATCCAGCTCTTGTCTGAAATCATCCATCGGATGCCCGGAGACATAAAAGCCCAGAGTCTCTTTTTCAAACTCTAAAATCTCTTTGAGTTCATATTCGTCTGAATTTTTCAGCTCAAGTTTTACGGTTGTAATCTCTTCATCATCTCCAAAAAGAGAACCGACTGCATTTTTCTTTGCTTCACTCGCTTTTTTTGCCGTCTCCACAATCAGTTCTATTTGATCCAAGAGTGCTTTTCTTGAGTAGCCGTATCTGTCAAATCCGCCTGATTTTATAATGGCTTCAACAACACGCTTGTTTACTTTACTTGGTTCGATTCTGTTGACAAAATCCTGCAAAGAGGTATAGTCACCGTTTTGCTCTCGCTCTTCTATCATGGCATAAATAGCGGCTTCACCAACCCCTTTTATCCCACCCAAACCAAAAAGAATAATCTCCTGCTGGTTTTTTGTAATGGCAGAAAATTCCAGATAAGAATCACAGATATCAGGCGGAGAAAGTGCTATGCCCATTCGCTTGACTTCATCAATATAGCGCACTACTTTTTCAGTATTGTCTTTGTCTGAGGTTAAAAGTGCAGCCATAAATTCATTGGGATAATAAGTTTTCAGCCATGCCGTTTGAAAAGTAACCATTGCATAAGCCGCCGAGTGTGATTTGTTAAAACCGTACCCGGCAAACTTTTCAATCAAATCAAAAAGTTCTGAAGCCGTTTTATAATCAAGCCCCTGTTTGGCTGCACCCTCGGAGAACTCTTTGTTGTACTTAAGCATCTCCTCGACTTTTTTCTTCCCCATGGCACGGCGCACAATATCTGCACCGCCAAGAGAAAATCCGCCGATAGTCTGCACAATCTGCATAACCTGTTCTTGATAAACTATAACTCCGTAAGTCGGCTTGAGAATCTCTTCAAGTGCAGGAAAAACATAGGTGATTTCCTGTCGTCCGTGTTTACGCTCGATGAAGTCATCAAGCATCCCTGATTCCATAGGACCCGGACGATACAGTGCTAAAACCGCAATCAAATCTTCAAAGTTTGAAGGTTTTAAACGACGGTTCAAATCCTGCATACCGGATGATTCTATCTGAAACATTCCGACTGTTTCACCGGTCTGAATGACATCATAAACATTTTTGTCATTTTCGTCTATCTGATGCCAGTCTATCTCCTTGTTATATCTTCTTTTAATGAGTTTGATTGCATTGTCAATAACATCGAGTGTTTTTAATCCCAAGAAGTCAAACTTGATTAAATCGACATCTTCCATGTAGTTGAGTGAATACTGTGTGACAAAAGTATCTTCCCCGGAAGGCTTGTATATAGGTGTTTTTTTCCATAGCTCTTCATTGCTTATAACAACACCGGCAGCGTGCATTCCTGCATTTCGCTTGAGCCCTTCAAGCTTTTTGGCAAATTCCCAGACCCGTTCGACCTGCGGATCACTCTCTATGAGTTCTCGTAACTTTGGCTCTTTTTGAAAAGCACCCTCTTTAAACTCTCCGTTTTTTGTTTTTCCGTTGAGTGTAATGCCGAGTTCATCAGGAACAAGTTTTGCCATCTGGTCAGCTTTAGAGAGTGACATATCCAAAACACGTGCCACATCCCGAATGACTCCCTTGGCGAGCAAAGAACCAAAAGTAATGATTTGGGCAACCTGGTTGCGACCATATTTTTTTGTTACATAATCAATAACTTCTCCGCGGCGCGCCTGCATAAAGTCCATATCTATATCGGGCATACTGACACGTTCCGGATTTAAAAAACGCTCAAAAAGCAGGTCATATTTCATCGGATCAATATCGGTAATCTCCAAAGAATAGGCAACCAGACTTCCAGCAGCACTTCCCCGACCGGGACCAACAGCAATGCCCAGACGCTTTGCCTCTTTGACAAAGTCCCAAACAATCATCATATAACCCGGAAATTTCATAGAGTTAATGATGTTCATTTCAAACTCCAGCCTGTCACGATACTCCTGGTGCTTCTCTTTTGGAACAATTTTCAGACGCTTTTGGAGCCCCTGTCGGCATTTGACAATGAAAAATTCAGCATCATTCTTATCAGCAGCACTCATCCACTTTTTTTTCTCTTCTTCTGTGGCATTTTCAGGTAAAGGAGGATCATCTTCAAAGTCTATGTCGAGCCCCTCCTCTTTTGCATACTCCTGCGTAAATTTAAAGTTAGGCGGTGTCGGTGATTTTACAATGGGTACAAAATCTTCTATCTTGTCAGTAATCTCCTGAGTATGTTCAAGTGCTTCGGGTATATCCGCAAAAAGCCGTGCCATTTCATCAGGAGATTTGATGTAAAACTCATGCACAGAGTGACGCATACGGTTTGGGTCATCATAGAGTTTATTCATCCCTATACACATAAATGCTTCATGGTATTGTGCATCTTCAGGATAGGTATAGTGTGTATCATTTGTAGCCACCACTTTGATGCCTGTCTCTTTGGAAATTTTTAAAATCTGTTCATCTATATAGAGCTGATCTCCAATACCATGACGCATAAGTTCAAGATAAAAATCATCTCCAAAAATATCCTGATACTCCCGAGCAACATTTAAAGCACCCTCATATCCGAGTGCTCCGTTTTTGACATTTCTCTCATTTTGCAGATTTAGGTGCCAGTTTACCTCTCCCTGCAAACATGCAGAGGTACAGATAAGTCCCTCACTGTGTTCTCTCAACTCTTTTTTATTGATGCGCGGAAAATAGTAAAAGCCCTCTATAAAGGCTTTTGAAGAGAGGTACATCAAATTTTCATATCCCTTTTTATTTTTGGCATATAAACAGATATGAAAACGCTGTTTTGTACTTTTATCGCCAAGAGTCTCACCGTTATGAATGTACCCCTCCATGCCGATAATAGGCTTGAGCCCGGCACTTTTCATCTGCTTGTAAAAATCAATGGCTCCAAACATATTGCCGTGATCTGTCATAGCAACACTGGTCATACCAAGTTCTTTGACGCGTGAAACCAGATTTGAGAGTTTGTTGGCACCGTCTAACAGTGAATATTCTGTATGAAGATGTAAATGTGTAAAGGAAGGTTTTGCACTCAAAAAATCACTCCATTTTTTAGTATATAAAGAATAAAGTGATTATAGTTAAAATGACTTAATTTGAGGTAAGAAGATAAAAAAAGCTCTTTATTTAAGAAGCTTTTTCCATGCCTTTTTTACTTTTTTGACAAGCTTCTCGGTAATGCCTTTTATTTCTGTCAGCATGTTCGGATTTTGGTGTAATACACCAATTACCTCATCCACATCACCAAAATGTTCTACTATTTTTTTTACTTTCTTTTTTCCTATGCCTTTTACAGATGTCAAAAAATCACTCAGTTCTTCTTGTGTAATTTTCACCTCATCACGAAAAGATTCCTGAGATTCATCTTTCGTAGGTTTTGGAACTTCTACATTCGAATCTTTCTTCAAAGAACGCAATGGCTTCAGCGAGAGTTTGTCCTGATAATTCCATTTTTCACTCGGCCACTCCTCACTGTATCGCGGTTTGACGGCAGAGATTTTATATTTCTTATCCAGTTCGTGCAGGTAGACTTCTTTTTCGCCATACATTTTTTTCTTTTTTCCAAAATAGGCACCGTCATAACTTGCATGGAATTCACCAAAGGTAATGTGTCGCATTGTTCTAAGCAAATCAGGAGAGATCTTGCCCAACTCTTCCCAGTTAAACATTGGAATATGCGGTTTTCTAAATCTTCCCTCGCTTAATAGCCACATCAGATATTCCCCAATCCAGTCTCTTATATAAGGGAATGCGGCAAATGCAGTAGCACACTCTAAAATACGCACTTTCCCGTCTTTACCGTAGGCTACATCACAGGCCCAATATTCTGCTTTGGCTGCTTTAGAAACTTTTACAGCCAAATCAAGTACGGATTTTGGTACATCATTATAATCCATGCTGCCGCCTTGAGAAGTATTTGTCAACCATTCCCCCTCAGGCGCACGACGCCAAAAGGCACATACAGGTTTATGCCCTATGAGCATAACACGAATGTCTGCCTCCATCGGAACAAAATCCTGCACATAAACGGGATGATATCTTTTTTCTTCCAGAAGTTTTTTTGCCTCTTCATAACTGTCCACTTTATGCACAAAATAACCGCCGTAATTTGAAGGTCCGTAGGACTTTTTGATGATTTTAGGGTATTTTGCTTTTTTCAGTGCTTCATCCGCTTTTTTATGATTGTAGTAAATATATGTTTTTGGAATCGGCAAATCATATTTCCATGCAAAACGTGTCACATTCTCTTTTGATTTGTTGGAAAACTGTGTATCCAACGAAGGAATAAAGCGTACATGAGGCAAGGCTCGGGCAATTTCACGAAATGTCTCATAAGCAGTAGCAGGAATATTGCCGATAAGCACATCAATTTTTTTGTCTTTGACCTCTTGAATAAATCTCTCTTTATCATTTTTCCAGTGATAGGTCACTGTTTCTATTTTATTCGGCCACCCTTTAAAATTGGAGTGGTCAAAAAATCTCAGGACATAGTCCATATACAAAAGGCCTAATTTCGGTAACTCTTTATTGCTTAATCCCATGCTGCTTATTCCTTAATCAGTGAAGTTAAATTATTTAACTTTTTCTAAATACTCGCCGTCAACTGTGTTGACTTTAACAGTATCACCCTCTAGCACATGATACGGTACCTGAACAACAGCACCGCTTTCGAGTGTTGCAGGTTTTTTGCTTCCGCTTGATGTATCACCTTTAAAATTCGGCGGTGTTTCTGTGATTACAAATTCCATTACTTCAGGAGCCTGCACAGAAATCGCCTTGCCTTTATAAAACACGATGTCGACATTGATGCCGTCTTTAAACCATTTTGACGCATCATCACACTGCTCATACGTCAAACCAAGCTGTTCATATGTTTCATTATCCATAAACTGGTACATATCCCCATCATCATACAGATACTGCATTGTTTTGTATTCAATCACGGGCACTTCAAACTTGTCACCCGCATGTACAGTCTTTTCAACCACTTTTCCGTTTAAAAAGCTTTTCATTTTCATACGGACAAATGCAGCCCCTTTTCCCGGTTTTACATGTTGAAACTCTACAACTTTATAAGGAACCTCACCTACTATTAAACGCACATTTTTTTTGATATCACTCATACCGATTGTTGCCATTCATTCACCTTTAAATTATTTTGGATAATTCTATAATAAAAGGGCTTAGAAGTCTCTAATATAAAATAAAAATCTTCTATACTCCGTTTTATTCTCATTTACAATCTTTATTCACACAATTAAGCACTTCTTAATATGCAGAGGCGTACAATTGATAAAAAGCAATTGGAGCTTAAAATGGAAATTTCTTCATCATTAAATACTATTAGCGTTAAAGGCAATATTAAAGCACTGAGTCATTATGAAGCAATAAAAAGAGAAATTGAAAAGATTGTCAACAACTCACCGGACACAGCAACTATAAAAATTCTTATTTTAGAATCCATCTCCATTACTTCTTCGATAATAGGATATTTATGCAAACTCGTTGACGAAGGCCTGCATCTTGAAATACATGTACAGAATGAGGGCTTGCATAATCTTTTGGATGACCTGAACCTTGTTCCTTTATTAAATGTAAAAAAACTCTCTATGCATTGATGAATGATTATATATCGGACATATATAAAACCTTAGATATTTTATGTGTTGAAAGTGATCCAAAAACAATAGAAATATACAAAAAGATTTTTCCGCGTATGTTCAAAAATCTCTATTGTGCAAAAAACGGATTGGAAGGCTTAGAATATTTTCAAAAAAATGAAATAGACATAGTCATAACCAGATACAATATGCCCGTATGCAACGGATTGCAGATGAGCAGAAAAATACGTAAAATTGATGCTTCTGTTCCCATAATCATGGTCACATCACTTCAAAGTATTGACATCCTCAAAGAAGCAATTGATCTCCATATTACAGGCTTTTTAAAAAGGCCTTTTACTACAGCCTCTTTGCTCTCCGTATTCAATCAGGCAGTAAAGTCTATAATAGTAGACAGATGTATTATGAAAGAACAAAGTCAAAAAATTACATACAGTACCTATCAAGAAGGCGTAACTTTTGCGAAAGAAAAAATCATTACAAAAAATGATTTGCAGGAGGAAGAAAGACTTTTTAACCTTACATGTAAGGTTGTCTATAAGCCAAAAGATATTCTAAGCGGAGACAGCTACATTATACGAAAGATCAACGAAAACGAATATTTTATATTTTTGGTTGACGGCATGGGAAAAGGTATTTCTGCTTCTGTAACCGCTATGCTTTGCAGCTCTTTTGTAAATTATTCTATTGATGTACTCAAAGAAGAGAAAAAATCATTTTCTCTTGAAAAACTACTCCGTTCCTTACTCACATTCATTCAGCCAAACTTATTACAGTATGAAGTGCTTTGTGCGCATTTTATGCATTTCAATCAAGATAAAAAAGTCCTGAATTATGCAATTTTCTCTATGCCTCCTGTACTCTATATGCTCGATACCGATGAAGTATGCAAACTCAAATCCAACAATACTCCCCTGGCATCCTATACAAAAAAAGTTGTTCTCAATACATTGGATTTGCAAAAACTTTCAAAAATGCTTATTTACAGTGATGGTCTCAATGAAAATATTGTACATGGTTCACAAGAGAATTATAATACCTACATTACTGAAGACTTCCAAAGAGCAGAGAGTGTCGAAGAGTTTGAATATCTGTATCAAAAAAAGATAAAAATTCAAGAAGATGACATCACCTATATTTTACTGACATAAATTAGCTATAATTTCACAAAATTTTAAGATGAGTGGAAAAATATGAAATTTACTTTAGATGCAACTTCAAAAAATGCCCGTGCGGGAACTCTTACAACAGCCCATTCCACCATTAAAACACCGGTATTTATGCCCGTCGGTACCATAGGGAGTGTCAAATCTTTGGATGCCCATGATGTTTTGGAACTTTTGGGTGCCGATATAATTTTGGCAAACACCTACCATATGTATCTGCGTCCGGGTGATAAAACAGTCGCTAAAATGGGAAAACTCCATGGCTTTACAAAATACCCTAAAAGTTTTTTAACAGACAGCGGTGGTTTTCAGGCATTTTCTTTAAGTGACATCTCCAAATCAAAAACGGACGGTATAGAGTTTCGCTCCCATATTGACGGCAGCAAGCACTTCTTTACGCCGAAAAAAGTGATAGACATTCAACACAACCTCGGCTCTGACATTATGATGATTTTGGATGATTTGGTGGCACTGCCGGCAACACAGGAGCGCATAAAACTCTCTATAGAACGCACAACTGCCTGGGCAAAAGAGTCTATAGAATATTTTCGTTCCAAACAAAAAGAGGGTGTGGGTGTTGAACAGAATATTTTTGCCATTATTCAAGGCGGTACAGACAAAGCGTTTCGTACAAAAAGTGCGACCGAACTCTGTGCGCTTGATTATGACGGTTTTGCCATCGGAGGGCTCTCTGTTGGTGAACTCAACAATGAAATGTACGATACGGTAGAACACACCGTACAGTATATGCCAAAAGACAAACCCCGTTACCTCATGGGTGTCGGTACACCGGAAGATTTAATAGAAAACATTGAACGCGGCATAGACATGTTTGACTGTGTCATGCCCACGAGAAATGCAAGAAACGGCACGCTTTTTACTTCCTTTGGAAAAATAAACATCAAAGGGGCAAAGTTTAAAGAAGACCCCGCACCGATAGACCCTGAGTGTCAGTGCCTTACATGTAAAACTTACAGCCGTGCCTATATCAACCATCTTTTTCGCGCAAGAGAGATTACCTACTTTAGGTTGGCAACAATTCACAACCTGCATTACTACCTTAACCTGATGCGAGAAGTGCGTGAAGCAATTGTAGCGGACAAATTTGCAGAGTATAAAAAAGAGTTTTATTCTAAAAGAAGCTGACATTTTCTCGGAATCACTACTTTAGTGCCGACTGTTGTTGTTTTACTGCCACTTTCAGCCCACCCTAAAGGATGGGTTCCTTAACATTCCGGAATCGGTACTTTAGTGCCGACTGTTGTTGCTTCCCTGCCATGCTCAGCCCAGACTGAAGTCTGGGTTCCGAAATCCCCAGGAATCGGTACTTTAGTGCCGACTGAGAGTGATCAAAAGTAGCAATAGTCGGCACTAAAGTACCTATTTCGGAAAACTACAATTAGTATATAATTACTTTTCCAAAAAGCTCCTCACCGTTATAAAGTGACTGAGCATTATTTATCACTTTTTTTTCATTTGTATCAAAAAGAATAATATTTGCCTTTTGTCCTGTTTCTATCAAACCTGCCTGCATATTGATACATTTGGCAGGATTTTGTACACACAATCGCACCAACTCAGGCATAGAAATCATGCCCGAGTGTACCAGTTTTGTATAATAAAGAGACAGTGCATCTTCTAGCGCTTCACATCCGTATGCCGCATCAAAAAATGCCACTTCTTTGTTTACAGGCGAGTTTGGCTGATGCAGGACACTCAAGACATCTATATCGCCGTTTTTCAAAGCTTCTTGCAAAAGAAGGACATCATCTTTGCTTGCCAGAGGAGGATTGAGTTTTGCCGTTGTATTAAAACCTTCACAGGCTTCATCAGAACAAATCAAGTGATGCACGGAGACTTCACAGCTTACATGTACACCCTCTTTTTTTGCCTTGGAGATAAGCTCTATAGAACGCGGTGAAGCAATGGACTTAAAGAGTATTTTTATATCAAAATATCTTGCTATTTCTATCATTCGTGATACATGTAACACTTCACTCAGCTCAGGAATTCCCGCAAGTCCGAGTTTTGAGCTGACATCTCCTTCTAACATTACACCGGCATTAATGAGTGAGTTGTCTTCGGGCTTGCAAAAGAGTGTCACATCGTACATTTTGACATACTCTGCTATTTTTATGGCGATATTATTTTTCGCTATGGTGCTCATATAGGGAGCGACTACCCCTTTTTTGAGTAAAATGGCAATATTGGAGAGACTCATATCTTCTTTGAGGGCATTGAGCATAAAGTCAATTTTCACCTCACTTATATCTTTGACACCGTTTTGTGCAAACTCCAAAACGACTTCATTGTCTATAGCAGGAGTAGAATCAGCATTTAATACAATATGCCCTATCCCGCCTTTTTTTGCCTCTTTGACAAGAGATTTGATATTTTTTGCATTTAAAGAGGAATCCAGCACTCTTACATTGGTATCTATAAGACTCGGCAGCAGATAGGCACCCTTGGCATCTATAACATTTTCATCCTGCAAATTTTCACCTATGGCGACAATCACACCGTTTTGTATCTGTACATCGACATTTCTTTCTCCGTTTACGTCACACACTACGGCATTTGATATAAGCATTTCAGACCACCTTTGATATAATGACGGTATTATAAATTATTAAGGCTTAAAACTCATGAAAATTCTTGTTTCAGCTCTCGAACACTCTGCAAATGTGCATCTTAAATCATTAAAAAAAGAGTTGGGCGATGATGTCGAGTTTATGGGTATTTTTGACAAAACACTCGGAAACCCTGTTGTAGATTTGAGAAGCCTTGCTATTATGGGTTTTGTGGATGCTTTGAAAAAATTGAGATTTTTTTTCAAGCTTGCAGACGAAATGACAGAACTTGCAAAAGAGGCGGATAAAATACTGCTCATAGACTCTTCTGGCTTTAACCTGCCTCTTGCCAAAAAAATCAAAAAAAGATACCCGCAAAAAGAGATAATCTACTACATACTGCCCCAAGCCTGGGCGTGGAAGAAAAAACGCATTCCCGTTCTTGCCAAAACCATAGACAGGTTATGCTCTATTTTACCTTTTGAGCCGAGTTACTACCCAAAAGACGCTCCTATAGAATATGTCGGGCATCCCTTGCTTGACCAAATCACACACTTTAAAGAATCCCTCAATGATGAAGTCCAAAATATCGTATTTATGCCCGGCAGCCGAAAAGGTGAAATTACAAAACTCATGCCTGTTTTTAGAGAACTTGTGCAGCACTTACATGTAAAGGCTACACTGGTTATACCTGAACATTTTTCCCAGACAGACATCAAGGCATTATATGGAGATATAAGTGATTTTGACATCACGCATGAACCGCATAAAGCTCTTTACAATACAGATTTTGCTTTTATCTGCAGTGGAACGGCTACGCTTGAAGCAGCACTCATAGGTGTTCCTTTTGTTTTGAGTTACATTGCAAAACCGCTTGACTATTTTCTAGCAAGCAGACTTGTAAAATTGGATTATCTTGGGCTTGGAAATATTATGTTTTCGCAGTATAAAAAAGAGGCACTGCATCCGGAATTCATTCAGAAGGATGTAACGGTGGAAAATCTTTTAAATGCTTATAAAGAGTATGACAGAGAGAAGTTTTTACAAAATTCAAAATCTTTACGAAGCTACTTAAAACATGGAAGTTCCAAAAGAGTAGCCGAGATTATCTCCTCGAAATCGGTACTTTCTATGCTAAAGCATGACTTGTGAGAAACTAAATTTTTTCTAAGTTACGCTTTAGCGTTAAAAGTACGGGTTCCAAAAAGACTGTTATTGCTTCCCTGCCACTTTCAGCCCACTCTGAAGGACGGGTTCCTTAACATTCCGGAATCGGTACTTCAGTGCCGACTGTTATTGCTTTCTGAAATGTTTTTAAGTTTCTTTTGGTTTGCGTGCCTTAATGCTTATTTTCTTGCCTGTCAGTTTTTCTCTTGGTGTGCCGTCATAACGGTGATTACGCTCGCCGCTTTTTCCTGAAAATTTTGCTTTGCCGTTTTCATCTTTGCCTAAAAATTTGTTGGGTGCTTTTTTCTTTTTTGCCCATTTGTCATCTTTTTCAGCATCTTTTGTAAAGTCACGTTTTGGCTTGTCAAACTTCGGTTTTTCCTGTGTAGAATTTTCATACCGTTTTTTGGCTACTTCTTTTATCTCATCTTTTGAGAGTTTTTTTCTTTTGGGTTCATCACTGTTTTTTGACTCTTTTTGCGGATATTCAAAACCCGGAAGTATCTCTTGTTTGATGGCACGACCCAGCAGTGTTTCTATGGCATGCAGGGCTTTTTGCTCACTCTCATCCAACAGCATTACAGCCTTATGTGTCGCTTTTGTAACTCTTGCCATATAGACAATGGCTTTGATCGGCATATCGTAACTGATCAAAAAACCACAGGTCAAATCTTTGTTTTTTACAAGCTCTTTGTCTTCTATAACCGAAGTCTCTTTATTGTTCAGCTCTTCTTTAAGTGCTTGAGCATTGCTTGCACAAACCACCAAAATATCTTCATTTGTATTTTCTTCTATAATTTTATTTAAAAGTTCTGTTTTTTTATCATCCGGGCAGGGATAAATACGGTGGTTGTTTGGTTTAATGGCAATGGTATCAGCAGGCATTTGGTGTCCTATAAAAGTATTTTTGAAATTATACCCACAAATGCCATAAATTATGCTATTATAGAAGAATAAACAAAAGACTTCAATGAAGTCCCAATTAGGAAAAAACGATTCAAAAAGAAATTACATTCAATTCACTCGGTCTTTCAGCACCGATTTTAAAAGCTGTCAAAGAACAGGGCTATGATACGCCTACACCCATTCAGGCAAAAGCGATTCCCGTCATTTTACAAAAAAAAGATATTTTGGCAGGTGCTCAGACAGGTACAGGAAAGACTGCAGGTTTTACACTGCCGCTTTTAGAGTTGCTTTCACGCAAAAAGTCTTCAAAACAAAAACACAAAGTCCGTGCACTTATTTTGACACCGACACGTGAACTTGCACTACAGGTTGCCGAAAATGTGGCACTCTATGCAAAACATACACCTTTTAAATCAACCGTTATTTTTGGCGGTGTAAAAATCAACCCGCAAATTGCACAGTTGCGAAAAGGCGTTGAAATTGTCATCGCAACACCGGGCCGTCTGCTTGATCACATTGCTCAAAAAACAATAGATTTACGTGAGATAGAGTTTTTGGTACTTGACGAAGCCGACAGAATGCTGGATATGGGTTTTGTAAACGACATTAAAAAAATTGTCAACATCATTCCACAAGAACGTCAGACTCTCCTTTTTTCGGCAACCTATTCGGATGCCATCAAAAAGCTTTCAAACCAGTTTTTAAAATCTCCGACACTCATCGAAGTCGCAAGAACCAATGAGTCAAACACCAGTGTAGCACAGAGTGTCTACCCTGTAGATAAAACGAGAAAAAGAGAACTCCTGACACACCTTATAAACGAAGGGAAGTGGCAGCAGGTACTTGTTTTTACACGGACAAAGCACGGTGCGAACAAACTCAGCGGACAGCTTGAAAATGAGGGCATCTCCTCTGTGGCAATCCATGGAAACAAAAGCCAAAATGCACGGACAAAAGCACTTGCTGACTTTAAAAAAGGCGATGTACGGGTTTTGGTGGCAACAGATATTGCAGCACGCGGCATTGACATAGACCAGCTCCCTCATGTTGTCAACTTTGAACTGCCAAATGTCAGTGAAGATTATGTTCATCGCATCGGGCGAACAGGCCGTGCTGGAAACAAAGGAGAAGCTATATCACTTGTGTGTGTAGATGAAGATGAGTTTTTGCAAAATATAGAAAAACTGATAAAAAAAGATATACAAAAAATATGGCTTAAAGGGTTTAAACCAGATCCGAGCATTAAAGCAGAACCAATCAATATGGGTGGAAATCGTGGAGCTAGAAACAAGCCCAGAGGGAACTCTCGCGGCTCAAATGCCAACAGAAGCAGAGGAAGAAGATAAACTTCTTACTCTGTTATATCTTTCAAAATAGATTCGAAATCTTTTTGTGCTTTTAAGAGTGTCGCTTTTGCCTCTTTGTCTTCAACTTTAGCAGAACTCAGCCAGTTATAAACAGCCGGAAAACCTACGACAACTTTATTTTCCCCTTTTTTCTTATACAACATGGTTGTACATGGTGCAAATGCTGATGCTTCAGGTCTGCTTTTTGAAACAGTGTAAATGACCGGCAGTTTGCAGATAGAATAAGTGATATAAAAATCAAACGGTGATTCTTTTGTTCCGTCTTGTGTAAGTACTTCATTAAGATCCATAAATTGGGGAACAACAAATCCGTATGGTTTAAAAGCTCCTTCCAAATTCATTTGGAGTTCATCCAGCACATCATCCGGATCTTCATCCTCATCGACTTCCATTTCATAGACTGTTACTAAATTATGTGATGTTTTTAAACTGTCTTCACTGTAAGTATGTTTTGCTGTTGAAAAATTCTTTTTTATCACTGCAAGCACGTCTGTTTCTATCTTTTTTAGAAGAGACAAATCTTTAATCCCTAATATTTTTCCCTGTGCTTCTGCAGTCAACACAGAAAAATGCAAAGTATTTTCATTTTTTGCCTGATAGATTCCCATACCCATCGGTGTAAAAACACCCGCTTTTGGATACTTAATCACCAAATCTCTTGTATATTTTTTACTCCAGAATGTCATTAAAGTAAACACCTTGTATTGTGTCTCTTTAAACTGTTTTTTAAACGGCCCTATCATGTTGCTGTTAAGCTCTACATGAAAACCACCATTGTTTAATGCCTTTTCTATCATGTACGGAGTAATTTTTCCATCTTTGTTGTCTACACTAAAAAGATGCAAATCACCCTTTGCCTGTAGTGAAACTGCACAAAAAAGTACAATTGCCAGTGTAATTAGTTTTTTCATTTTTTTTCCTATGGTTTAATATAAATCCAACCCGCTTTGACACTCTCGAGTAGTTCTACTACACCTGCAGTTACTACAACAGAGCCCTCAACAAGGTCTTCTTCTTTTATATGGAGGGTTCGCATTGTGTTACCACACGCAACAAACTCTACATCATACTGCATCAGAGCATCCACTCGCACAGCAGTCTCTTTCACGTGTCTGTCCAAAAGTTTTATTCCCTTGGAGTAGGCAACGATTTTCATTTCTACTTTTTCGGGTCCGTAAAACTTTAAAACATTGTTTGCGACACTGAGTATATGATCCAGTGCATGTGCAGAGTCTTCTGTGACTGAAAAGACAATTTGTCTCGGATTGTCTATAGAAGGTTTAGGCTCTGCATATTCTGTATCTGCAAACGAGAGAATACAAAAGCTTAGTAAAATTAGTGTAAATTTTAGCATGAATTATCCTTTATTTTATGTTTTTTGTTAAATCTTTAAAATCCTGAATATTCCATGAACCCGGAATCTTTTTAATTATTTTTTGATTTTTGTCCACAAAGAAAAAAGTCGGTGTAAAATATACATGTAATCCCAAAGGCAGTTCATCAAAGTCAAGATTTAGTTCTACTGGAATGAAACGCTCCTCTATCCATGCTGACATCTCAGGATTGTCAAATACCTCTTTTTTCATTTTTATGCAGTACTGACAATCCGAACGTATGACATCAATCATAATAATTTTATTGTTTTTCTTTTGAATTTTTAGCGCTTCTTCATAGGTATGAAATTCAAGACCCCATAAAGAGAGGCTGCTCAATAACACCAAAAATATAAACTTATTCATCTTCCCACTCCAACATTCTATAGGCTGTTTCTACATTCTGTCTGTGGATGGAATCATAAAAAGGATCATGCTTATATTCTTTCATCGTCACCTCATTCACTACATCAGCTATATCTTCACCAGCGTCAAGTCTTTTTTTTACTTCTTTTTTTAAAGTCTTCAAGTAGTTATAGGTGAAATCAACTGCTTTTTTATCTATATTTTCTCCATGCCCGCCGACAATATACTCAACATCCATTTTTCTAATATCATCAAGGGCTTGTATCCAGCCGCTTATATCTCCGTCTCGCAGGGAAGGAAGTCTTTGGTTAAAAACAAGATCCCCTACAAAAACTATCTTTTTACTTGGAATGTAAACGTAAAGATCACTGTTTGTGTGCGCTTTGTGATTTACACTTTTTATGTAAACTTTTGTCCCATTAATATCTAGCACTTTTTCCTGATCAACAAAAACAGTTGGAAAAATTTGTTTTGTCTGTTCATATGCCTCGGGGGAGATTCTTCTTTGCATACGTGTTTTTTCTAATTTAGGCAGTTCTTTAAAGACTGACGAACCTATAATTGTACTACCGAGTGTAGCGTAATAACTGTTGCCTAACCAATGATCATCATGAACATGGGTGTCAATAACATAAGAAACAGGAAGATTTTTGATAGTTTTCATCTTTTGATATGCCTGCTGGGCATACTGATACGTGGGACCACTATCTATCACAAGATAGCTGTTCCCAAGAGTAACAAAACATGAATTAGACATGTTTCCATTGTTATGCTCATCCATCACTTCTGGTAGTCCAAAAAAGCAGTGAGTGGTGATCTCATCTACTTTTTTAGGCTGAAGTTTGTAATCGTAAGAAAGGAGAGAATGAAATAATACAATACTCAACAAAAATGACTTCAAAGCATAACCTTTATAATTGTGATTAAACTACTTCTCTTTAGAAGAAGTAGTTATACTCTAAACGGTATTCATTGTATGATACATCTGTCTTACCGTTTGTCGGTTTTGCATCAACCATACCAAGTCTGAATTTTAATTCACTGCTGTGTCCGATGTTTTGACGAACATCCATATGGAAGATGTTTGTATCAGCTTGAACACCAGGTTTTGTATCATCAAAATCCTGAATTGCATAACGAGCCATTACACTGAATCCTGGTAGAATTTTTGCTTTTCCAAAATCATACCCTAAACGAAGCATATATGTTTTTGTATTTGCATACCAGTTATATTGAGCCATTGCACGAGTAAATCCACCCGTAGGGAATCCACGCCATGGAGCAACAATATCTGCTTTATCGGCTATTTTAGAATACCCTAAACGACCTAAAAAAGCACCCTGTTTAAAATCAATTCTTGCAGCTAAAAGATTTGAATCCAAAGAGTTTGGATTTGTATAGTTTGTCTGATTTCCTTTTAAGTTTGCCACACCATAGTTGGCACCCAAACTGTCATACTGCATCATATATCTTACGCCAGGAACAACTTTCATTGAACCGACAGGAATAGTATAATGTGCTTCTAATGTAATATTGCTCACAACACCAGGAACTGTTGCATAACCTATACTGGCCTTGAGGTTTTTAACAGACTTGTTTGTCACAGTACCGACTATCAGTTTGTTATCCTGTCCTATTCTTGCAACTGTCAGGTTTTTGTTGATTGCCGAATCATCATTTTGATTCCATTTATTGTTTGGATCAAATGCAAGAACATCATGTGCATTCGTGTGATCTCTTAGTTTCTGTTTTGTAAAATATGCAAGTTTTACCGTAGTTTTTGGTAAATCTTTACTGACAACAGTGACACCGTCAAAAGTATTTGGTATCATCTTTGTATCATTTGATTTTGTAAAAACTGTCTCAAACATTTGACGACCGACTTTAACAGTTGTCTTTTTTGTTGCATCATACTGTAAGTATGCCTGACCTAAATCAGTGATACCATAATGTCCACCAGTTGATAAATTATATCTACTGAATGTATCTTTACCCGATTTTGCATATTTTGCATCTTGTTTATCCATACGAAAGAAATCAAGATTTTGTGATGTATACAGACCAACAGTTCCGCTGAATCCTTTAAACGGAGCAGATTTATAGATCAGACTACCACCGACACCATTGTTTTTGTTATCTTTTTGCTTTCCGCCAGTAGCATAATTTTCTACATCCCAGTCCCAAAAGAAAAAGTTCGTTCTGAAACGACCGTAAAACATACCCTCAGTAAAAGCTTCTTTCAAAGAATCAACTGGAGCTGGAAGCTTGTTGTACTTCACTTGCATGTTCCCTTTTAAAGTAACCTTATCTGTCTTTAACGTAGCCTGTGCTGAAGTAGCCATTAGTAGTAAAGCAGCAGTTCCGGCTGCCAATTTAATCATATTTTTCATTTGTTTCCCTTTTATTTATTTAAAAAGTGTTATAATAACCCTGTTTGATTATGTTATTATTAACACATTCAGATACAGGAGGCAGTTGCAGCTGCCTCCTGTTCCTTTAGCAGCCCCTTGACCCCTTAGTCGGACAGCCACAACTGTAATCTAGTATCGTAACATTACCTTTGTTACTCACATCAACCACTTTTTTCTTTTTAATATAATCACGTACAACATCATAAACCGGACGAATTTTGTCAGTTTGCAAGTTGGCACCCGCTTTTTGCAGGTTCCCACCCCATGATGAGACTATATAAGTTTTCTTCAAGTCTATAGGTTTACCTCCTATTTTAAGATTTGATATTCTCTCACCCGCTTTGTTGGAAACAGCGATAGAATACGTTACACCACCAAGACGGCTCATATCACCACCCTGCTGATATAAAGGATTTGCATTAAAAACATTATCTGCGATATCCTCTAAAAGTGTCGCAATTTTTTCACCTTTTAACTCAAATGTATACACATCAGGATAAGTAATACCACACATCTCATAGACATTGTCCATTAAAATATTGTCACCGGCTAAGACTGTTGTTCCCCATCTGTACCCTGGAGTAAAAGAGACATCACACTTCATCTCATCCATAATTGCATCATTGATGAGCTGATCAAATGTTGAGAAGAATGTATCACGCTTATACAGCATTCCTTTTGTTCGGCCCAACACTTCATTAAACTCTTTGTCAAACGGAGCATATAGCTCATTGACAAGTTTTACACCTTCCGGATCAGCCGGAATAATATGTGAAGCAATAGGAATAAGTTTGTACTCATATCCGTTCACTTTTCCGTTTTTTGCATCAATATCCAGACGACCGATATATTTTCCGTGACTTCCTGCAATAACAATAACAGTACCATTAATTACAATAGGCTCCGGTGAAGGGTCATGTGTGTGACCGCTTAAAATAAAGTCGATACCTTTAACTTTACGCGCCACTTCCTGATCAACGCTAAATCCGTCGTGCGAAAGCACGACAACACAGTCCACTTTTTTCTCATTTCTCAACTCATCTACATATTCTTGAAGTGTTTCAAGTCTTAAACCAAAACTCCAGCCCTCTGTAAACTCTTTTGGATTTGCAGTAGATGTAAACGGAAAGGATTGGCCGATAATTCCGATTTTTGCCCCACCACGCTCTTCAATGGTATACGGTTCAAAAATCAACTCTTCATATTCATCGGCAAAAGGATCATCACCTATAATATTTTGAGAAATAAATTTCGCATCAAGCATTTCGATAAGCTCTTTTACTCTCTCTTTTCCATAAGTAAATTCCCAGTGCCCGACCATAGTGTCAATACCAAGGTAATTCTGAGCTTTTACAATAGCTTCACCGGCAGTTTTCAGTGCCACGCCTGTCCCTTGCCATGTATCACCGGAATCCAGGAAAAGAACATTCTCTTTTCCACGCTCTTTTATAATGTGATTTGTCAAAGTTTTAATGTGGGCAATACCACCCATTTTTCCAAACTTTTTAGCCAATTTGCTAAAGTCAATATAGGTATCAAAATATGCATCCAAAGAACTGGGCTCTAAACCGTAATGCTTTGCAAATGCTTCCCCACACAAAAATCCCGGTGTTCCCACAAGGTTTGGAGCAGAGATCAATGTTGAGGGCTCTCTCCAATAGAGTGGTTTTATATGTGCATGTAAATCACATATATGCATCAGTGTAAAATTACCCATTGAATTAAACTGGTATATGTCTTTTAAACCAATCTGCTCTATTTTTTGTGAACTTGCAAAACTACTTGTAGCCGCAGTCAGTCCAAATATCGCTGCAATGTGCATAAAATCTCTTCTAGAAATTTCCATTAATTAACCTTCTATCTTTTTAAACCAGGGATTGAAATTTCAGCGCCCTTTGCTTTATTTGTTAAATACACTTCAAGTGCTACCATCTGTTTTGAACCGAGCGGTATAACTTTTAAAAGTGCATTTTTCATACATCCCTGAAAACGACGTTGCAGTGTTCTTAAAGATGATTTTGTCATTCTGTATGCCGGCCAGGTTGCAGCAGCCTTAGCTCCGTTTGCACCTAAATCCGGCAGCGGCTGTGTTCTTAAAATACGACCGACTACAGCAGGAGCATGACAAGAGTTACATGAAAGTCCGCGACCACCGCGTTTTGTCATATATGTCTTCAAACCCAGTGCATAAGCTTCTTTCATCTGCTTGTTTGCTGTTACGTCTATGTTTATCTTTTCACCGTTTGCAATAGATTTCACATATGCCACCATTGCAAACATATTTCCGCTTTTAAGCTTGAGTGGTTTGTGCCCACCGTCTGCCATCATTGCCTGTAGAACCTGGTCAATACCTACAACCATGTCAAACTTTTTGATATAGCGGGGAAAACCTGCTATATATGCCGGCAGTTCATCTTCAGTCACACCAAGGTATTTTGCAAGACCTTCGTCCCCACCCATATAACCTAGTAATTCTTCACCGTCAGCCACCATAATGTCTGCAGGATTGTTTTCTGACATCTCTGCGTACATTGCACGGTCTGCGTCGCTCATTGCAAATTGCTCACCACCATAAGATAATGAAGCAAGCATTGCAACTGATAGAGCTATTTTAATACCTGTTTTCATTTGATTATCCTTTTGGTTTAATCTTTTTGGTTTTTTCGTGCGCTTCGCCAGTATTATCCGTATATTTAACAGTCAGTTTCCCTTTGCCGTTAATTTTCATGTATGTAGTAAATACAGGATTTACAGATAATGACTCCCAGACTTTCATGCTTGTAATCTCTTTTCCGTTATAAATAAACTTTACACTGTTTATATATTTTGCCGGAATAATTTTTTTCGTTTTTTTATCTTTAGCCATACCAGTATGCATTGGATGCATAACCATAAAACTAACTTTGACTATCTCGCCGTTTTTATATCTTTTTGGCTTGATTTTAATCAGTGACTTTCTTTCTTGCATTTTCAATTCCTCTATTTTATATTTTTCTTGACTTTAAATGTTTGGTTAGAATCAACCACAACCACCAATAGTTACTTTAACACTTTGAGAAGCTGTTAAAAACTCACCATTACTTAACTCTACCAAAGCAACTACTTTTTGCGTGCCACCGAGCTTAATACGTGTTGAAAACATTGCTTTGCCGTTAGCAGGAGTCAAATAAACATCAATTGTACGAGCGTTTGAATTTTTTCCTGTTAAAATATGAATAGCTTTCACATAGTTACTTTCAGTCATTGGAGAATCAACTGTTACAGTTACCGGAACAACTGCACCGTTTTCCGCAATTTCGGGAACTTTTAATTTCACTTTTTTTGAAGGTTTAGGAGTTTTCCCGCCTGTTATCGTCTTTACAGCAGTATTGTAATCCATCTTATTTGGACTGATAGGTTTCGAACCACCGGCAAAACTCATCGCTGGCATAACAGCTGATACCGCAGCTACTGTTCCTAGTTTTTTGAAAAAATCTCTTCTTTGCATAGTTTAAATTCCTTATAATTATTTTGGAGCAACAATATATGAAGTAATATCACATATTTCTCTTGGAGTGAATAACTTGGTTGTCAAGTTAATTGTCATATGAGTATCCGGATTGTCAATACGAGCATCAGCTATTTTTTGAAAAACAAACTGGTTGTCTCTTGCACCACTGTTTATAAAGTTTTCTCTATAGTCAGTTAAATCAGGACCTATATTACCGGCACCTTTTGCACCTTCTATATTATGACATGCAACACAGTTTCCATATTGCTTGACTTTTCCGTCCTTTGTTTTTCTAGACAAACCTTTTGGCGGGTTTTTCTTTGCCTTTTTTCCATTTAAGTTATGGAAAATATATGCACCTCTTGCTATCGCATCAGGGTCAGTTGTTACACAACCGGCTGGCATACTATATACTTTGGGTGGTGCTAACAAATCTTTTTCTATCATCTTACTCGCATCCGGATGCGTTATTACTTTGCTATAATCAGTAGCAAATAATGAAACACCCACAAGTAATGACATCATAACAGTTTTCTTCATTCTCGTTCCTCCTCTATGTTTTATGGAGTAAGTGTAACTACTAAATGTAAAATTTATGTAAAATCAGTTTTATTTATATTTAATTTGTCTTTTTTTGAGGAAATGTGTAGATAAACAGGCTTCCCTGCTTCGGCAATGACTCTATTTTGAGTTCTATATTCTCTTTATCTATAATTGCTTTTACTATATTGAGCCCTATTCCAAAACCGCCTTTGCTGCTGTCTTCTCTATAGTATCGACTAAATATCTTTTCAACCTTTTCAATGCCTACACCATAATCTTTAAAACTCAAACAGCATTTTTCGTTTTCTTTATACAGCGTAATGTCAATATTTGAATTTTCATACGAGTACTTTATGGCATTGGAAATGTTGTTGTCTATGAGACGCTGCAGTTCTTTGTCATTCATATACACCGTTCCACACTCCTGTACTGATGCATTTATCTGAATATTTTTCATTTTGGCAACTTCATTAAAATACTCTATGCGTTCTTTGAGGAACTCGGCAAGATCTATATCTTTTTTTTCATGATGCAAGCGTTCATATTTTATAAGATAGTCCATATCATTGTAGATATTTGAAAGTACTTTTGCGGCAGCTTTCATTCTCTGCATATATTTGTTTTGTTCATGTTTTCTGTTGTAAAGATCAATATTTACATTAATAATAGACAGAGGTGTATTTATCTCATGCATGGAGTCTTTTATAAAATTGTCCAACTGTTTGTTAATTCTTTGAAATGGTTTGGCAAAACTGCTCAGAAAAAAGAGACTCAGTATAAAAACAAAGACAACAATGGTAAAAAGGATAATAAATACTTTTTCATACACAGGCGCAAAGGAGATTTCATTTTTCAGTACAAGATATCTTGCACCGAAATATCTCTCTTTTGGCAAGGTTACAATGAGATAGGCGTTGTTGCCTTCTAAATAATATCCCTCTTTAAAATAATTGATCGGAGTGTCAATCAAAGTAAAAATCGGATGAAAACCTTCGTCATAAAGACCTGATTGAAATGTTTTAAATCTCGGATACTCAAAATATTCATCATCCTGATTAAACTCTTCCATCGCTTTTACCACCAAAAGAGACTTTTCTTTCAAGAAAAGCTCATTTTGAATGGAGTGTATATTTTTCATATAGACTAAATAAAAGAACAGAGGCGTCAGCAGTATGGCTGATACCAAAAAAGTGTAAATAAGTGCATATTTTGCCGAATATTTATTATCTTTCAATAATGTACCCTAAACCACGTCTGTTTTGTATGACTGCCTGTGGAAGTTTCTTTTTAAGATTGTTAAGCTGAACCCGTATTGTAGCCGGTTCCACATATTCCCCCCAGACTTCATCTTGAAACATTTCTGTAGAAACTATAGAATTTTTATGCTTGATAAGCACTTCAAGTAAATCTTTTTCTGTTTTTCGCAGTACAATCTCTTCATCATCTTTCGTCAGTTTGCTTTTTTTCAAATCATACACCAGACCACAGCCGAGTTCCACACTGTTACCGTCATTTTGCAAATGACTTGCAATTGCCTGATCTATACGCAGTTCAAGCTCTTCGAGATCAAACGGCTTGCGGATATAATCACAACATCCTCTTTTGTAGCCCTCTTTTAAATCATCAACATCCGTCATTGATGTTAAGAATATAGCAGGTGTTGTAATTTCATCTGCACGCAGTTTTTTTAAAAGTTCAAAACCGTTGAGAGAAGGAACATTTACATCCAAAAGGAGCAGGTCATAGCTTTTATCATAAACAGCATCATATGCTTCAAGTCCGTCCGTAATCCCGTCTACTTCATATCCAAGATCACTCAAAAATTCTTCTACACTGATACGCAAAGAGTATTCATCTTCCAAAAGTAAAATTCTCATTTAATTTTCCCGTCTATTTTTTTTACTATTTTTCTGTTAAGCATCATTTGAATCAACTCGTCTTTGGAATATTTATCAAATTTTTCATAGGCTTCATCAAAAAACAACTGCCGCTCTTCTTTGTCTATTACATCCTGTAAATAGACCATTGATTTGGCACTGTAATCTTTATATATATTGTTTTCATATTTTTCTTCTTTGACAACATCATACAGTCCGCTTCTTGTAACATTGATTAAAAAAGAGATGTCATCTTCAGGATTTCTAAAATAATCCAAATACCTTTTTGGCAATACAAAAACAAAAGCTCCTATTATTGTACCACTTCCGTCTTTCATATTTTCATAAAAAATATATTTTTCATCTGCGTAAACAACACCGTTAAGCTTCAATTCTTTAAAATCAATATGGTTGAGAGTTTGAATATGTGCATAATTATAGTTTCTGTTTGCCAGAACATAATTGTCAACCGTCAGGTTTTGCATCATCAAAACTGCGGTGTCTGTGTGCTTTACATCAAGTAACACATACAAATCAACACCCATGGAACTGAAAAAATCTGTCATAGATTTAAAAAAAGAGATAACTTCCACAAAGCCTAAAAAGTTACCGTTTTTATAAACAGGCACTGTTGCCTTTATACCCAGACGGCGTCCTATTTCTACAGAAGTACGGGGGTTTGTATGTGTATAAAAATATTGCAGATCCAGTCTGTAATCACCTATAGGCATACCGGCATAGATGTCATCCCAGCTTCTTGCAAAAATATTCAGCTCTTTTGTAATGACCTGGGCACGTATCCGCATACCGGTGTTTTTTTCAATATCCTGTGTAATGTCTTCTAAAATTTTATAGCCTAAATCTTCATCATCATTTTCCAAAGCATTGACAAGCGCTTCATTCTTTGAAAGAAGCAAGGCAATTTTCAGGTCATCCATTTCATGAGATTTGAGCTGGGAATCAAGTGTCAGCCGCATTTGATCCATAATATGGTAAATTTTTTCCTCTTTGACTTCATTTTTAAAGTATAAAGTAAGAAGCAGGACAATAACTATGATTCCCCCAAAAAAGATTACTATTTTTTTTAACAAATAAACTCCGCCTCTGTTCTTTAGTCCAAATTACTGAAGATGTTTTAAAAACGCTTCCGGTTCTATAAACCCTACAATTGTTTTGGATTTCTCTACATGTAAATTTTTGTCAAAAAAGATCATTACAGGAGGACCAAAAACACCATATGCCTTGCTGAGTGCCTTTTCTTTTGCTCCGTTTGCCGTAACATCTGCGCGAATCAGGACATACTCATGTAGTTTTTCTTTTACTCTCGGGTCTGCAAAAGTCACCTCTTCAAGTTCTTTACAGGCTGTACACCACTCAGCTGCAAAATCAAGCATTATTTTTTTACCTCTGTTTTTTTCCAACAAAGCATTAAGCTCATCCAATGAGGTTACTTCTGTAAATGTCAACTTTTTCTCATTTGCAGGAAGTACTGTGCCCGCTGCCTGTGATTTTAAAAATCCAAGTGGTTGTTTTATACTTGGTGCGCCCGCCAAAACACTCATAAAAAGTGCCAAAGAGTAGATAAACAACAGTAAGGACAGACTCCGCTTGAAACTGTGTCCCTCTTTGTCAAAGGCTCCAAAATGGACACTGAATCCTATTCCGACTATTGCATACATCAGAGTGGTAACAGATGATGGCAGTACTTTTTCAAGCATCCAAATAGCAACACCCAACATTAATGCGCCAAAAATTTCATTGACCATAACCATCCACGGACCAGGCTTAGGCATAAACTTACCGGCACTTACACCGACCAAAATAAGTAAAACCCCCATTCCTATACTCATACTGAAAAGTGCAGCTCCGCCTAAAAGTGCATCACCCGTTTGTCCTATGTATACCAAAGCACCTGCCAAAGGAGCAGCAACACAGGGACCGACAATGAGTGCTGAGAGAAATCCCATAATGGCTACACCTATAAAACCGTTACGATTTGTATTTGTACTGACTTTGCTTACAAGTGCATCAGGAAGTTTCAATTCATAAAAACCAAACATACTTGCAGCAAGAGCAACAAAGATACCTGCAAAAGAGTAGACAACCCATGGATTTTGCAGTGCGGCTTGTAAATTAGCTCCAAAGAGTCCTGCTAAAATACCTGCGATTGTATAGGCAACAGCCATTGCAAGTACATACACCAAAGAGAGGGCAAAAGCTTTTTTTGTCGTAAGTCCTTCTCCCTGGGAAATAATTACACCGGAGATTATAGGAATCATTGGAAAAACACAGGGAGTCAGAGAGAGTAAAACGCCAAACCCGAAGAATGTTGCCAAAATAACGAAGAAACTGCTTGATTTTATTGTATCTGCTATAGAGTCAGTCTCTGACTTTTCTTCTGCCTTTACATGTAAAGCATTATTTTCAGCAGAGAGCTTGTCTACATCTACTTGAAGAGTAAACTCTTTTGTACTGGGTTCATAACACAGTCCCTGCTCCGAACATCCCTGGTAAGAGATTTTCAATTTTATTGTTTGCATCCCTTTTAAAGAAACATCTTTTTTCAATGTAACAATAAAATTCGGTGACTTGATATAAACTTTGTCACCCTGATGCTCGGATGTAGCAGGCTTTGTGATGTTTTGTATTGACAAGCCTTTTGCATCAATCAGTTCAATTTTTAATTTATCGGCATACAGATAAATATCTTTGGCGATTTTCACACCTGTTTCTATCTGCATTGACTCATTGACTTTGGCATAAGGTTTAAATGCCTCATCAGGCATTAAAAAAGCAGCTGCATTTACAAAAGAAAAAACCATAGTCAAGATAAAAAATATTTTTGCCAATAGTCTCATATAATTGTCCTTTTTTAAAAATATTACATTTTTGTGTGTATTCTCTGTGTAATTGTATCTCATAAATATAAAATTTGTGTTAATAAAAATATATTATAATTCCGTATAAAAGAAAAAGGTTTTTAAAAACATGATAGATTTAGATACTGAGATATGTGTATGCAATTCACTGACTCTAAAAGATATAGCTGAGTGTATAAAAGAAAATAACTTTACCACCCTTGAAGAACTCCTGGAAAATGACATATGCCCTATGGGTGATAAATGTGAATCATGCAGAGATGAAGGGTATCATAACGACGGACTCAACCTCCCGATGGTTTTGGCAATGGTAAAAAGAAAACAAATCTAAAGGATACCTTTCAATATTATTTTTGCACATCTTTTGGTATGACTATGGTAAAAGTTGTGCCGAACATAGAGGTTTTCACACTGATACTCCCACCAAACTGTTTTTCTATAATCATTTTGGACATATAAAGCCCAAGTCCTGTGCCATTTTTACCTTTCGTAGAAAAATAGGGTTCAAATAACTTGGACAAATGTTCTTTTCTTATCCCTCCGGCTCTGTCAGTCACATCAATCTGAATATTTGGACCGTTTTGTTTACATGTAACCTTTATGATTTTATCTTCTGTTTTTTTGTTTTCGTAGGCGTCAATGGCATTGTTTAACAGATTTAGTAAAACCTGTATCAGTTCATTTGCATATACATTTGCATGCAACTCAGAATCACATTCTGTTTGGAGTTCAATTTTATTTGACTTGAGTCTTGGCTCAACAAATTTTATCGCTTTTTTGAGCAATCCTCTCATGTCACTCTCTTGAGCAGCTTTGTTTGGGCGAAAATATGTCTTAAAATCCTCAATAGTATCGGAAAGATACACAACAGAATCGCTGATATCTTCCAAAGTCTGCATAATATCCTCTTTGGAAATTTGTTGCCCCATAAGATATTTTAACTGTAAATTTGAAATTTGAAGTGTAATTGTATTTAAGGGCTGGCGCCACTGATGGGCAATCATACTAATCATTTCTCCCATTACAGCCTGTTTTGACTGTGCCGTCAAAATTTCATCTTTTTTAATCAGTTCTTTTGCTTTTTCCTGTACTTTGTGTTTTAAAATTTCATTTGTTTCTTGCAGTTCTTTTGTTTTTTGCTGCACTCTTTGTTCAAGTGCCGCATTGAAGTTTTTCAATTTTTTTTGATAGTAAATCATAATAAAAAAAATGATTGCGACAACCCCTAAAACCATCCATAAAAGAAAATAATCAACCCTTTCATGGTACCGCGTGAGTCTCCAGCTGTTTTTTATTGCCTCTATCTTCTCTTTGGAAAGACTCTTTAAAACTTTTTGCATAATTGAGTACAAAACCGGTTCATCCTTTTGTACACCGATACTGCCATGCAGCAGCCTCTCTTTTGCCAGGAACCCATTGATTTTCAGCTTGCCGTATCCATACTTGTCAATAAAATAGTCAGCCTGTTCGTCTATAGATGCAATAGCATAGGCTCTGCCGTCAAGCACTTTTTTCACCATTGTATTTTTATTCTCTTCCACTTCAATGTTTAAATAGGGATACAGATAATTTAAATAATTTTTAAATGAGTTTTTTTGCACCAGTAACAACTTTCCTTTTAAAAACAGAGGATTTTCAACGAAAGATTTATCAAGTCTGCTTAACAATGTAAAATGGGTACTGCTGAGAGGTTTTGTCGGTCTGATAGTAGTAAAGTGCCTGTTGTTTGTTGCCACAATGGCAAGAAGTTTGCACTTTTTTTCTTGCAGTTTTTGAAACAACTCTTCTTCTGAGTGTGATTCTACAGGAATAAATTCAAAACCTGTTTTATTGGCAATCATTGCAAACACATCAGCCATAATGCCAATGTGCTTACCGTCTTTATATCCGTCAATCGGAAAAAAATCATAATTTATACACAAAGGTATTTTTTTATGCAACTCTATATATCTTTGTTCCTCATCTGTCAATGCAAGTCCGTTTATCCCGGGCTTTACAATAAAATCATCCAGTGTTTTTCCCGCACCCACATGAAAATCATTTTTAAAAAGCTGCATCTGTTTATGCAGGAAGTTTTTGTCTATGGAACCTATGTCATATATAAAAGGCAGTATCAGTTTGTTGATTGTTTCTGCCTCATATTCCAATGTCTCTTTGTCAAGCTGTGGCGCATATTTTTCATGAATGATTTTGGCAATCTCTTTTCTGTGCGAAAGAGCATATTCCCAGCCTTTTATGGAAGCTTTTTTAAAAGCATGCACCCGGTATGGATGGTTTTTCAGTTCAGCAGCGGAGGTAAAGAGTTCCTCTTGCAAAACAAACAGATTGTCATTTGAGGGATCCAGAATATTATATTTTACACCGAGTTTGTCAAGCTTGTGAGGCTGATCGGAAATAAAGGCAGTCATAGCATCGACTTCACCCTTTGCAAACTCATCTACACGGTATGTTTGCGGAACCATTTTAAGATCACTTATCTTTACACCGTATCCGTCAAGATAAGGTTTAAAATTAAGCCTGAAATCATCAACAAGCGAAGACATGACTGTTTTACCGATCAGATCTTTGGGAGAATGAATAGAGGGCTGCGTAATAAGCACAAGTGCGGAGCGTTTAAAAAATGATGCCAGCAAAACCAGAGGTTTCCCCTGCAGATACTCCAGTAAGATAGAAGAGTTGTAAATACCGTAATTTGCTCTTTGTGAGAGAACCTCATCAACAACATTCATCCCCGTCTGGTACTCTTTGATCTTAACATCCAGACCGGCATCCCGGTAAAATCCCTTCTCTTTGGCGGCAATAAATCCCGCAAACTCAAACTGGTATTTCCAGTGGAGCTGTAAAGAGACTTTTTCCAGGGCATCTGCAGCATGTCCGCGGTTTGTATCGGCTTCTGTGAAACCGCACAAAAAGAAGAGTATCAATATGAAAAATCTCATTCTCTGCCTTTTAAAAATTTTAAAACTGTTTCAAAATCACCTTCTATAATTTTCGTAGAACAGGAGAGCATTAGATTCAGCGGATAATCAAAATCTTCTATCAGTCTTGCATCCAGATCATAAAAAGATCCCTCTTTGGCAAATCTTTCATCTTCTGCAAACCTGTCGATATAATGAGAGGTATCACTTAAATACCCGTATACCTCTTTGTTCAGTCCATAGGCATATCCGCATTCAAAAACAGTTCCGCTGTCAGGCTCTTTTCCTCTAAAAGAATTTAAATTGGCTATCACTGTGTCAGCCTCTTGTATCATCTTTATATTTGCATCAAATATATCCTGCGCTATCTTATGTTTTGTTTGTGAAAAATCGACAACATTATCTAAAGGATAAAGGCCCTGGTAGCCATACTTTTCACATAATTTTACCAGGTTTTTACCGATCTCTATAGAATTAACTTCAAATACATCAGGTCCGGCTATATAGATTTTTTTCATACAATACTCTGTCAACTAAATTGAATACTATTGTATCATCTTTTCATATAAGCTTTGTAAAATATTCCGTAATTATACTCAAACACATAAATCTCATGCTTAAGCAAAGCATCAGCCCTTTTTTCATACCCTACATAAAATAAAGAAGGTTATATATTATGTCAAACAGATTAGCAAACGAAGATTCTCCATACCTGCAGCAACATAAAGACAATCCCGTGGACTGGTGGCCGTGGTGTGAGGAGGCTTTTGTTCAGGCAGAAGCCCAAAACAAGGCAATTTTTATCAGCATAGGCTACAGTTCCTGTCACTGGTGCCATGTTATGGAAGAAAAAGTATTTGAAAACAAAGAGTGTGCTCAGATTTTAAATGAGAACTTTATTTCCATAAAAGTGGACAGAGAAGAGCGTCCGGATATAGACAAGTATTATCAGGAAGTTTATATGCTTTTAAACCGCCGTGCCGGTGGATGGCCGACGAGTATATTTTGTACACCACAGAACAAACCCTTTTTTGCAGCCACTTACATACCGCCTGAATCAAATTCTGGCAGTATAGAAGGTATGGGTTTTAAAGAGATTACACAGCTTATAGCAACAAAAGTAAAAGAGAAAGATCCCAAACTCTTTGAAAATGCCAATGAGATAGAAGGCTTTTTGGGTCAAAAAGAGCATCCAAAAGAAGCGACTGTATTAAAAGAGGAGTTTTATAAAAATTTTCTGCTCCAAGCCAAAAACAATTATGACGCACAAAACGGCGGTTTTTCAGATAAACCAAAATTTCCACGTGCTTCAACTCTTGATGCCCTGCTCGTTGTTGCAAGACTCTACAATGATGCCAATGCGAAAACAATGCTGACCAATACACTCAAAAATATGATAAAAGGCGGTATGTATGACCTTGTAGACGGAGGCTTCTGCCGTTACAGTGTAGATGAAAAATGGCTGGTACCGCATTTTGAAAAGATGCTCTATGACAATGCCCTGCTCTGTGGTGTCTACACAAAAGCCTATTTGTTATATGAAGATGAAACATATTTGCATATTGCAAAAGAGACAGCAGACTTCTGGTACAACTTTATGAGTGAAGATGGACTTTTTTACAGTGCAAATGATGCTGACAGTGAAGAGGGAGAGGGAAGCTACTTTGTTTATACCTATGATGAAGTGTACACGATTCTTGTTCAAAGTGGATATGAAAATGCAAAAGAGATGTGTGAGACGATGCATGTTACGCATCACGGAAATTTTGAAGGCAAAAATATCATTCGTTTTGAGGAAGAGATTCCTGCATGGTTCAGTGATGTAAAACCACTTCTACAAAAAATTCGACAAAAAAGAGACTACCCGTTTACAGACAAAAAAGTACAGACATCATGGTCGGGTATGATGATAAACGCTCTGTTTTTGCTTGGAACTGTAGATAGCAGGTACAAAGAAAAAGCCATAAAAAGCCTTGATAAGCTTTTTGAAACACTCTTTATTGATACAAAGCTGTATCATACGACACTTATACACAAAAAGCCAAAAGTCGAAGCTTTTTTGGAAGACTATGC
This sequence comes from Sulfurimonas sp. SWIR-19, assembly GCF_020410885.1. GTDB lineage: Bacteria > Campylobacterota > Campylobacteria > Campylobacterales > Sulfurimonadaceae > Sulfurimonas > Sulfurimonas sediminis. The sequence continues at coordinate 1,416,349 of NZ_CP084578.1, forward strand.
ATTTCTTTCACAGGCACTTCTGAGCGCTTTTCAATACACACAAAATGAAATGTACCTTATACATGCCCAACGGTTTGTCAACAAAGCATTAGAAGAGTTTTATGACAAAGGACTGTGGAACTTCAGTAGTGGCGAATTTGCTGTTAAAGCCGAAATAACCGATACAACATATACAAGTTCCGTCAGTATTATGATAGATGTTTTACAAACACTAGGAACACTTCTTGAAGATGAAAAATATACTCATTTTGCTTTTAAAACAATGGAATACAACTCTTATGAACTCGGTCGTAAGCCAATTTACTACCCCTCTATGCTTATACAGGCTTTACGATATGTCAAAGGGGACAGAGTTATAAAAACAAGCGGACAAAACATTTCCAACTACGCGTACAAACTGGCAAAAATAAAATATCCGTTCATACTGTTAAAGAGAAGCGAGACGGATGATTTTATGATATGCGGAGACAAAAGCTGTTTTGCAAATACACAGGATGTAAATAAGATTAATCAACTTGTTGAGCAATCTCTCTAAACTCTTTCCACTTGAGAAAAAAAGCTTCTTTAAGCTTTTTTTTCCTCTTCACATTCTCTGCTTCAAGTTGTTTTATACAGGTAAAAAGTTTTTTGTCTTTTTGGGACTGCAGAAAAACTTTTTGCAACTCTTTTGTTACATATATATCATGAAGTTTTCCTAAAATATCCTGCAGTTCTTTGAGTGTGTTTCTGAGAGTATCTTTCTTTTGCAGATAAGAGGAAAACAGGTCTGTGGCATATCGCAGTTTTTTTAATTTAATTCGTAATTTGTGTGCCTGTTCATCTTCCAAGACAGTCCCTATTGTAGAACCGTATAAAATTATTTCCTTTGTATAGCTTTTTAAAAAAATTTCGGCAAAAGGAATAATGTTTTCTTTCAGGGCAGACAACTCCTTTTTTTTAAGCTTTTTTCGCCATTTTTTTGTTTCTATCCATCTTCTTAGTTTTCTTATAAGTTTTTTATATTTATGAGACTTTAAATACTTTTGAATCTTTTTATACTCTTTTTCTTTGTAGTGGACAACAATTTTGTAAAGCAGCAGTTCAGTAGAAGACAATGTCTCTTTTTTCAAGTATGTTTCTATGTAAACATCAATATCACGGGCTCTGTTGCAATAAGAGGCCACGGTTGCAATTTTTATGTCAATTTTTTTTGTAATTTTTTTTGGTATTACGGATTGAAAAGTAAATAATACAGAGCGCATTCTTCTCAAAGAGACACGCATTTGATGCAGAGGCTCGGTCTCTTTTTTTGCAAGCACAGCTTTTTTGTATTTTTGTATTTTTTTAAAATCAATTTCCAAAAAATTTTTAAATGCTGATTCAATACTTACATCCATCTATTCATACCTTCTTGTACCATTATAACATAGAACAAAATTTATGTTAAGGTGAAAGTGATTATAATAAATCAAAGGATAAAAAGATGGGACATGAAAGAACTATGCTCGAAGATGAGATAAAAGAAGGTACTGATTTAAAAGATATTGTACATGAAGACAGAAGAAAAAATAAAACAAAAGAGAAAGATACTGAGGACAAAAGAGGCAAAGACCCTCATAAGAAACGTGTTGCCGTCTGGGTAAAAGATGAAGTTCTGCGATATGAAAGCGAACTCAAAGATTTACAGATAGAACTCTTAAAAATGCAAAACCATGTCAAAGAAACAGGACAAAAAGTTTTAATGATTTTTGAAGGTCGTGATGCTGCGGGAAAAGGCGGTACAATCAAACGCATAACAGAACATCTCAATCCTCGTGGTGCAAGAGTGGTGGCCCTTGACAAGCCCAGTGATAAAGAGAGAACACAGTGGTATTTTCAAAGATATGTCCAACACCTGCCATCAGCCGGAGAGATAGTCCTTTTTGACAGAAGTTACTATAACCGTGCAGGTGTTGAACCTGTTATGGGCTTTTGTACACAAGAAGAGCATAAAGAGTTTTTACATGAAGTGCCCGAATTTGAAAAGATGCTTGTCAATTCCAATATAAAAATTTTTAAATTCTATTTTTCCGTTTCAAAAGCCGAACAGAAAAGACGTTTTGAGAAGAGAAAAACAGACCCGCTCAAACAGTACAAACTCTCACCGGTGGATGAAAAATCACAAGATTTATGGGACAAATACACCATAGCAAAATATTCTATGCTCTTAGCATCTCATACAGACTATGCACCCTGGACAATCATTCGCTCCGATAACAAGAAAAAAGCCCGTATAAACACCATCAAACATATATTAAATCATTTTGACTATCCGAAAAAAATTGACAAACAGAAACTCAAAGCAGATACTGACATTCGCATTTCTGCCAATGATGAAATCAGAATCATGGAAACAGAGATGACCTTAAAAAAAGACAATGCCTAAGCGTGTTACAAAAGAGTTGTATATTTTTAGCTATAATTTTCTTTTTCAATGAAAGGGCACCTCATGCTAAAAGATTTAGGAAAATTTATTTTTATGATTGAGCTTGGCTTCAAATACATAAAGATTTTCAAACAAACCTATTTTCATCCGTTTATCACACAAAAATATGCCTATCAGGAACTCTCAAAAGCAAGACAGGAGTATTCAAACAAGGTTTTGGACTTTTTGAATATCAAAGTAAAACTTGTAGGGGAACTTCCAAAAAAAGACAAAATTCTTTATGCGATCAACCACCGTTCTCTGCTTGATATTCTCGTAATGGAAAATATTTTTTCAAGATACAACAAAAGTGGTACCTGGATAGCAAAACAGGAACTTTTTGAAGATCCGATATATGGCAGGTTTTTTCAATACAGCGGATGTATTCCGGTTGATTTGGAAAACAAAAAAGGACTCGTACGCTTTTTTAAGACCATCAAAAGAACACTTGCCAAAGTTGATGACTTAAATATTTACATCTTTCCCGAAGGTGAGAGATACAATGGAGAAGGCATTAAACAATTTCAAAGCGGTGCTTCAAAAATAGCCAAAGCAAACAATCTTGACATAGTTCCCGTATATATCAACGACAAACTTGAAAAGGTATTTAAAAATGCCCCTTACAATGAACCTTACACTGTTGAAGTTCATGTAGGCGGGATCATCAACTATGAAAATTTGGAAGAAAAGTATCTCGAATTTTATAAATCAGTCAAAGAAAAAACAAAAGGAAACAAATGAAACTCGGTGTAAACATTGATCATGTGGCAGTTTTACGAGAAGCCAGACAGGTAAATGACCCTGATATTTTGCAGGCACTTTATGTCGCCTGTGAAAGCGGTGCTGATCAGATTACTATACACTTACGAGAAGACAGAAGGCATATTCAAGACAATGATGTTACAAATATTTTGCAGTTTTCAAAGGTGCCTGTTAATTTGGAATGTTCTATCAACAAAAAAATACTCGATATTGTCAGTAAGGCCAGACCTCATCGGGCAACCTTGGTTCCTGAAAAAAGAGAAGAAGTTACCACAGAAGGCGGACTTGATGTTTTTGCCTATGAAAATGAAATATCCTATGCAATAGAGCAACTTCATGACGCCATCATTCCTGTTTCACTGTTTGTTGACCCCTCTACAGATGCTATAGAACAGTCAAAAAAGCTCGGAGCCGAGATGGTTGAACTCCATACCGGACTTTTTGCAAATCTTTTTGCGATGCTTCACTCCTCTTTGCCAAAATCAAATCACTCTGTAAAAGAACTTGAATTTCCAAGATATGAACTCAGTGACAGGCTTGAAGCTGCCCTTGAAGAGTTAAAACTCTCTGCAAGATATGCAAAAGAACTTGGTCTCGAAGTAGCAGCAGGCCATGGACTCAATTATCATAATGTAGATGAAATCATGCAAATTCAAGAGATTACAGAGTTGAACATTGGACAGAGCATTATTGCCCGCAGTGTTTTTACCGGATTGCGTGAAGCGATACAAGAGATGAAAAGAGTCACCAGGCAATGAACAAGCCAACAATAGCCGTAAGTGTCGGTGATGTAAACGGCGTCGGACTGGAGATAGCACTCAAAGCACATGAAGAGATTGCTGAAATTTGCCATCCGGTTTACTGCATTAATAAAAATATCCTGCAAAAAGCCTCTGCCCTTTTACATGTAAGCATCCCTGATGATTTCACACTTTATGAAGTTGCGGGAGATTTTGCTGTACAGCCGGGAAAAGTAGATGCCAAGAGCGGTTTGTATGCCTATGATTCTTTTATGTCTGCCGTGCATTTGTGTGAAGAAAAAAAAGCCAAAGCCGTTGTAACCTTACCGATACATAAAGAAGCCTGGATGCAGGCAGGACTTGAGTACAAAGGCCATACAGACCTCTTACGCAAACACTTTGACAAAGAAGCCATTATGATGCTAGGATGCCATAAAATGTATGTGGCACTTTTTACAGAACACATTCCGCTCAAAGATGTTGCAAAAAATATAAAATACAAAAAACTCAAACAGTTCTTTTTGGATATGCACAATGCAATTCCAAAAGCCCCTGTAGCCGTGCTCGGTCTCAATCCGCATGCTGGAGACAACGGTGTTTTAGGGCATGAAGAGCTTATAATCACGAAGGCAATAAAAAGTGCCAATAAAAAAATAGGCTTCGAGCGGTTTGTCGGTCCAGTTGTGCCTGATGTGGCCTTTGCACCTTATTGTCGCAACAACTATAACTATTTTGTAGCAATGTATCATGATCAGGGACTTGCTCCGCTCAAAGCACTCTATTTTGACGAAAGTGTTAATATTTCACTTAACCTGCCCATCATACGCACATCAGTCGATCATGGAACTGCTTTTGACATCGCCTACAAAAATGAAGCAAAAACACTGAGTTATATCAATGCTGTACAAGCAGCATTAGAATTTATTAAAGCTGAAGAATCAATTCCGTCAAGTTAAAAAATGGGATTTACTCTTTTAATACCCAAAGCCCGCACTGAAGTACGGGTTCCGAACAACATTCTTTTTCTGCCATGCCACTCTCAGCCCGCACTACAGAAAAAAATTTATTTTTCTAAGTCATGCTTTAGTATTGAAAGCACTGGTTCCGAACGATATCCTGTTCTTGGAATCGGTACTTTAGTGCCGACTGTTGCTGCTTTTTGCCACTCTCAGCCCAGCTTGAAAGATAAATTCCATAAACTTTTTTAAAAGATAATTATTTTCCTTTAAGATTAGTTCTGTTATACTACATCTATAAATATTTAGAAGGAAGACAAAATGAAAAAAATCGTAGCACTAACATTAACAGCCGCTTCGTTAATGGCATCTTCGTTAGTTCAAGATGCAAAAAACGCAGGCCTTATGCCAATTCCGAGTTCACAAACTGAGCTTTTAAAACTGATAGACAACCCGAAAAACCCTATCACAAAAGCAAAAGTAAAACTCGGTGAAAAGCTTTATATGGATCCGCGTCTTTCACGCAGTGGTCTTATTTCATGTAACACATGTCATAATTTAATGGAAGGTGGAGATGACGGCGTAGGTCCTTCAACAGGACATATGTGGAGACACAACCCGCATCACTTAAATGCACCGACAGTTTACAATGCAGTGTTTTTCGGCTCTCAGTTTTGGGACGGACGAGCAAAAGATTTGGAAGAGCAGGCACAGGGACCAACACTTGCCCATCCTGAAATGGCAGCAACAAAAGAACATATAGAAGAAGTAGTCAAATCTATGCCACAATATGTAAAAGCATTTAAAAAAGCATACGGTGACAATGTAAAAATCACTTTTGAAAAAATTACGGACACTATTGCAAATTTTGAACGTACACTTGTAACACCGGCACCGTTTGATGCATTTATGAATGGTTACAAAGAAGCAATGACGCCAAAACAAAAAGAGGGTCTGAAAACTTTCATTCAAGTTGGTTGTGCATCTTGTCATAACGGTGTAGCGCTTGGTGGTGAAATGAATGTATTGAATGTGGCAGCAACATATAAATACATGAATGTAGGTGACTTTAAAGGTGACAAAAACGGCATGGTAAAAGTACCGACGCTTAGAAACATTACTGAGACTGCACCTTACTTTCACAATGGTATGATTTGGAACTTAAAAGATGCTATCAAAGAGATGGGACGTATTCAACTTGGAATGAAAATTACGGACAAACAGGCTGAGTCTATTGAAGCATTCCTGGGTTCACTGACAGGGAAAAAACCGCATATGATGATGCCTATGCTTCCTGCTTCAACAAATAAAACTCCTAAACCGAACTTAAACTAGTTTTATAGCAACATAATGTTGCTATAAAATATCTTCTTCACAAATATATCTGATTATCTCTTTTTTCAATTGCTTAAATTCAGAATTTTCTACATTTTCAAGAGTATACAGTAATCTGTCCAATGATCTGTTTTTTCCCAAATAAGGTACGATTTTTTTCAAAAACTTCTCTTTATCCCCAATACTCTGCAACTCTTTTTTGATTCTTTTTTGTTTGTCTGTTTTTGTAGTATTTTTCAGTACCTGATACATGTAAACTAAAAACAGTGTTACAAATACTCCCGACAAAAAATAAACTGCTTTTTCCATCCTAGTTGTCCTTTGCTTCGTTTTTGTTCTCTCTTCAAGCACAGCATCTTCTACATGTATCGCAAAAGCCTGTGTCGTTATCTCTTTTACTCTTTGCTCCTTGATATCAAAATATTCTAAAGAAACAGAGGGAATTGTAAAGTTTTTATCCGAAACAATTTCAAAACTTTTTTGATAAATTTCTTCTTCTCCCCGGTGCAATTTTTTTGTCCTTTTTTCGTATACGGTTGCACCTTCTATGCTTATGTTTATATCATCAAAATTATTGATATTGCCCTCGCCTTGCAGAGAGAGTGTGAGTTGTACCGGCTGATTTTTTTGGACATGTTTGACATTCACACTTGCATTAAGCTCATAAGAGCCCATAACAGTAAGATTATTTGGAATTTTTTTCACTTCCAAGCGCAGAGCATTAGAATAAATATTTCGTTTTGCATATTTTGGGGTTGAAAGTTCTATTGCAGCTTTTATGGGATTTAAAACAAAGGGACCGCTTTTTTGGGCTATGATTTCATAGCTAAGCTCTTCGACCCATTCGCCTTTGTTGTTTTCATACTCTTTGTCACTGATTTCTTGCAGTGCAAAGTCATTGAAACGGGGTGTCTCAACAGTATAATCTTCCACATTTTTAGAGACAAGCCTTACATGTAACAGAAACTTTTCCCCTACCATCGGCGTTATATTGCTGATGTTCATACTGAGTTTATAATCCGGTGAATGTGTCTGTGTGCGTTTTTTCACCTTTACATGTAAAGGCTGTGTCTTTTCAACCTTGCCGTCAACTTTGATACTAAAAGCAGGTAATATAACATCTTCGGTCGGTGTCAAAGAGTAAATTTTAGTCACTTTGTCTGCTTTTTTCGCATGAATCAGCGTTGCCTCATGGAAAGTTTTCACATTTTGCACGACATACCCGTCTATATACTCTATCATCGGAAATGTAACATGAAAGCCTTTTGCAACCACGCGAAACTCCAAAGTTTCTGTTTTGACAATCTCTTTTGGTGCAGTTGTTTGTACCCATGCATAGAGTTCCAGAGGAATACAAAAGAGTAGAAAAATCATACTACCAAGGTTTTTTACTGTCACTACTGCTCCTTTTTGTTCGGATTTTTTGCAAGAAAACAGGAGTTTTTTGTTTTTGTATTATTTTTATCCATTTTTCTTCCTCTGATAAAACCAGTTTTTGCAGTTTTATCTTGTATTTTGAACTGACTTTATACTCATTATTCATTTGTTCAAGCCTGTTTTTAAAACATACTTTTGCCGTGCCTCTGCTGAAAATCTTTTTGAGTTTTTTTCTTTTTTTAAGCTCCTGCGTAATTATCTGTAAATTCTTTTTTGTCTCATCAAAAGCATGCAGTTGCAAAGAGTGCTCAAACTGAGACTTTGCCCGTTCCAGTTTACCGCTTTGTACATAACAGTTGCCGATATTGTGATAAATTTTTGCATTGAACAGTTTGTCTTTGCCGAGTGCTTTTTTATAATACTTGATTGCCTGCAAATATTCACGTTTTTTATACAAAGCATTGGCGATATTGTAATTCACTTCATTTGTCGGCTTGAGCTTTTTGTAATATTTTATCGCTTGTTCATACTGCTTTTGTGCATAAAAAGATTCTGCTTTTTGCAAGGTTATAAAATCAAAAACACCCGCATTTGCAGACGTGTTCAAAAAGGTCAACTGCATCAGACCAAACAGCACAGCCAGTGTAACTGTATGTTTTTTTTTCAAACCCGATATAAAAACAAAATAGAGAATTAACAATGCAAACCCCAGAGGATACATAAACAGTTCCTGATACTGTTTCATATCATAGGCATTGGCAATTATCTTTTGCGAACTCTTTTGTATGGCATTGAGAATTTTTTCTATATCATCCTCTCCCCATTGATATTTTGTATAATATCCATGACTCTTTTTCACCATACTTTTCAAAGCATTATTTGACCTGGATGCAAAATCAATGACATACAGCCTCAGATGATTTTTTCTGATATATGCAGTTTCATCCACTCTTGTGACATCTTCACCGCCGTCACTCAGCAAAATTATATTTTTTGTTTTTTCCGTACGCAGCATTTTGTTACTTGCCTCAAATACTCCAAAGAGATTGGTGTTTGGTTCAAATTTTTGCTTTATCTGAGCGTTTTTAAGCATATAGACAAGAGCCTGTGTATCTTCACTCAGAGGATAAAGCATATAGCTGTTTTTAGCGAATAAGAGTACTCCTACATGTAAATGTTCTGCTTTTTCGATGAGTTTTACAAGTTTTTCTTTGGCTAAGACCAAGCGGCTCGGATAAATATCTGATGCGTTCATAGATTCTGAGACATCAAGTGCAATAACAGCCGAACTGCTCATCTGTTGTATCAGCGCATTTTGTTTCAAATATACAGGACGGGCAAGTGCGATTATCATCAAAGATATGACAAGTAAAAAATACCTGTAGCGCAGAGAAGCCTGTAGCCACTGAGGATGTAATGTGAGTTGTCTGATCACTGCCTGAGAAAAAACATTTTCGAGAGTATTTTTTCTCTTTTTAAAAGAGAAAACAAAGAGCAAGGCCGGAATAACCAAGAGGTAAAGTACATCATCATATAAAAAAAACATTTACAACACCCCTTTGTTTTTTACATGCGGTAAAAGCAAGATTGCACACAACAACGAGAGCAGAAGAAAATAAAAATATATATGTTCTTCTACATCTAAAGTATTGTACTCGAATTCACTTTTTTGCAGCATGTCAATGCGTTTGTAAACTTTGAGCAAATCTTTTTTATTTTGCACTTCAAAGTTTTGTGCACCGTTTTTATTGGCAATAACCTTCATCATATTACTGTAACTTTTGTCTATGGTTATCGTATAAATTATTATGCCGTATTTTCTTGCCAGTTTCAGCGCAAATGCAAGCGGAATTTTACTTGCAGAGTCTTCTCCGTCGCTCAGCAGTATAATGACTTTTGACTTACTTTTTGAATTTTTTAAAAGTTCTGCAGCAGAGATGACAGCATCAATCAAAGCTGTGCTTTTTCCAAGAACCCCCACTTCAATCTTGCCCACGATATTTTTTTGCGCCTCTTTGTCAAAACTCAAAGGAGAGGCTACAGCGGCCGTTGTCCCAAAAATGACCAGACCTATTCTGTCTCTCTTTCTCATATCTATAAAACTTTGCACGACTTCTTTCACCACATCAAGTCTGCTTTGTTTGTAATTTTTTGCATTAAAACCATAGGTACTCATAGAACCACTGGTATCAAGTGCCAACACAATATCAACAGCATTGCTCTTGCGTGCTTTTATTTTTTTTACTACAACAGGATCGCTTAATGCAACAGTCATACATGTAAGCATAGACCATTTTAAAATTTCTCCTGCATAGTGTCTCTTCTTAACATGCGAGAGCAGTTGCAAAAAATGCGGCATATAGAAAGATTCTTTTTCCCGTTTGAACAACAAAGCACTCAAAGCGAACAAAGGAAGCAGCAGCAAAAAAAACGGATATGTACAATGAAAGGAACTAAGCATAGAATTCTCTTAGCCTGCCTAAAAACTTCTCTATTTCCTTGTGCAGCTTTTGCGGTATCTGTAAAGGTTTTTGTTGATACTTATAGAGAAAAAGCTGTGAAATTATATGCTCAAGCTCTTTTTTCTGCTCCTGTGTTTTTGCCAGCTTTCTTCCATAATAGGTAAAAAGATACGCACTTTGTTTGACATTATAAAAATTTGAATGCAGCAGTATATTTAAGTAATATTTTTCGTCTCTTTTGTTTTTTTGCACTCTTTTTTTATAAAAATAAAAGAGTGCAAAAAGCAGTATAAAAAAAAGCAGTATAAAAAACACCAACAGATACAAAGAGTTGTCCGGTACCGTTACAGGAGCAAAAATGTCATTTATTTCATTCATGCTTTCTCCATAAGAGCGATAATTTTTTCAGCCGGGTCTTCATCTGTGTAAATTTTCACAAAACGGACGCCTGCTGTTTGCAGTTTTTTATACAACATCTCATCATTTTGTACTATTTTTTTTCTATACGAATGAAGCGTGTTTTTGTTTAGGCTTATCTCTGCACTCATACCCAAAGCCGGGTCGGTAATATTCAACTCTCCAAGTTCTGCAGGATTTTCTTCAAAACGGTCACGGACAATAATAAGTACAATTTCATGTTTCAGACTCAATGCCATCAAATTTAAAGCATGCGTATCAAAAAAATCTCCGATTAAGAACAGCATGCTCTTTCTTTGAATTTGTCTGTAAAGAGCCTGCGTACTGTACGAATAATCCAAAGTTTTTCCAAGAACATCGAAACTGTCAACCTTCTCTGCCAGTCTTCTCACACCAAAGAGCTGTTTTGTCTTTTGCGTACACAAAAAGAGTGTATCACTGCAGATATAGCTCTCAAAGGGATTGTTTTGCTTGACACAGCTGTAACTGAGTAATGCACAAATCTGAGTCAGTAAATCTTTTTTCAGTGTCCGAGTTCCAAAATGAAGCGAACCGCATAAAAACGGAACAATCACCACATTGAGTTCTTTTTGCTGATGAAAAACTTTTACATAGGGTTTTGTAGTTTTTGCACTTATGATCCAGTCAATATGCCTTATATCATCTCCGGTTTCATACTCTCTGAGTTCTTGAAAATCATATCCCTCGCCTCTTTTTTTTGAAATATTTTCCCCTGCAATTTTACTAAAGACTTCCCTTTGTGTTTTGATAAGGATTAGTGCAAGTTTTTTATTGGACTCCAAAAGTGTTTTTAGCATGCTGTTACGGTATTTCTATAGATTCTAAGATTGTTTGGATAATATCATCACTGCTCAACCCTTCTGCAATAGCGTCATAACTTAAAATGATACGGTGTCGCAATACATCTTTGATACTCAGAGCAATATCTATGGGAGAGACAAAATCATTCCCTCTTAAATAGGCTCTTGCTTTGACGGCTTTAAGCATATTTATAGTGGCTCGCGGACTTGCTCCAAAAGCGATATAGCGTTGCAACTCTTCAAGACCGTATTTTTTCGGATCTCTTGTTGCAAAGATCAGTCTTACTATATAGGCACTCAGTTCTTCTTCGATATAAACAGCTTTTACCTCTTCTTTCATCTCTTCGAGTTCACTGGCCAAAAGAACCGGTTCAATGGACTCAAAAGTCTCATTTGCAGCTTTTTGTGCTATTAAATACTCTTCGTCTTCTGTGTTATAACTGACAATTACTTTAAACATAAAGCGGTCTAACTGCGCTTCAGGCAAAGTATAGGCACCCTCCTGCTCAATCGGATTTTGCGTTGCAAGCACCAAAAAAGGAGGTTCGATTTTAAAACTTTCATCACCAATAGTAACCTGTCTCTCCTGCATCACTTCCAAGAGTGCCGATTGTACTTTTGCAGGCGCTCTGTTTATTTCATCGGCCAAAAGTAAATTTGTAAAAACCGGACCGTGTTTGATTTTAAACTCTCCGGATTTGACATCATAAATTTCTGCTCCGATAATGTCTGATGGCAGTAAATCAGGAGTAAACTGCACACGTTTGAAATCCAGACTCAATGCTTTTGACAAGGCATTCACGGCCGTTGTTTTTGCAAGACCGGGAACTCCTTCAAGCAGTATATGTCCGTTTGTAATAAGTCCGATAAGCAGAGCATCAATCATGTTTTCATGACCGATGACCCCTTTTGCAATTTCTTTTTTTAGTAATTTTATCTTGTTTTTCATATATAAAGTGTAGTATTAGTTTGTAAAAGATATGTAAAATATATTTGCAAAGGAGTTTTATTATGGACACAGATGAGTTTTACCTCACAGAAGAAGAAAAAAAAGCACTCAAAGAGATAGCAAAAGCAGCGCTTTATGAAGCTGTTATACATAACCGAAAAATTGCCCTCGATGAAGAGAAAGTACCTCCAAAATTCAAACTGCATTTGGGAGCTTTTGTCACGCTCAAAGAAAAAGGCAGACTCAGAGGCTGTATAGGACAATTTGAACCGGATGAGCCTCTTTATCAAGTCATAATAGACATGGCAATTTCCGCTTCACGGTATGACACCCGTTTTACCCCTGTCACAAAAGAAGAACTTGACAATATAGAGATTGAAATTTCAGTGCTCACACCGAGAAAAAAAGTCAACTCTGTTGATGATGTCATAGTCGGCAAACATGGAATATATATTGAATACGGCAATAAAAACGGTACCTATTTACCGCAGGTTGCAACAGATATGGGATGGGATAAAGAACAGTTTGTCAGAAGCTGTTGTGTGGAAAAAGCGGGAATTGCACCCGAGCATTGCAAAGATGCAACACTCTATGTATATGAAGCGATAGTCTTTTAACCTTCATACTCTTTGAGACCTATTTGATTTCAAGCAGTCTTGAAAAATACTCTTGCGGATGTTTGCACACAGGACATTTTTTCGGTGGTTTTTTTCCATAATGAACATGCCCGCACACTTCACATATCCATGCTTCTTCTTCATCACTCTCAAATTCATGTCCGGATGTGAGTCTGTCTAAAAGCATTTTATACATTTTCTCATGTTCCACTTCTACTTTTCCTATGGCGCTAAAGAGAGCAGCGGCTTCTTTATCACCCTCTTCTTTGGCAATTTTTGCAAAATCCGGATACATATCAGAATTTTCATAATGCTCACCGTTAATGGCATCCTGAAGGTTTTCCATTGTCTTGCCAAAACTCTCTTCGCTGTTGTTTTTGAGTCTGTTATGCAGGGCAAATTCTAATTTTGCATGCTCTTTTTCATTGTTTGCCGCTCTTTGAAAATGGGCAGCTATATCTCGGTAGCCTTCTTTTTGTGCTACTTTTGCATAAAATTCGTATTTGTTTCGGGCTTGAGATTCTCCGGCAAACGCTTTCATAAGATTGACTAAAGTAAGATTTTGCGTAATCATCTCCATTGCCACACCACAACAATGTAGTTCTCCTCCTCCGACTGCCTGCAGTTCTACAATATTTCCACATTTATTACATCTATACGTTTCATACTTTCTCATAGCAACACCTTTATAATGAAATCTTTCACTATTATTGCACAGACAAACTTAAGGGCACCTCTAAAAGTTTATCTTTAGTGCGTAAGGTCAGTGATTCAGAACAATATTATTATATTTTCAGTACAATAAGTATATTTTTAATTTTTACAAGGATTTTGACACCATGAGTTTTTTAAAAGAGTACGATGAAGAAGTTTATAACTTGTGCGAAAAAGAGTTAGAGAGACAGACTAACCATCTGGAAATGATAGCAAGTGAAAACTTCACACTTCCGGCAGTAATGGAAGCTATGGGTTCGGTATTTACAAACAAATATGCTGAAGGGTATCCGGCAAAACGCTACTATGGCGGATGCGAATATGCTGACAGTGTGGAACAACTGGCGATAGACAGAGCCTGTAAACTTTTTGGGTGCAAATATGCAAATGTGCAGCCACATTCAGGATCACAGGCTAACGGAGCTGTTTATGCGGCACTTTTAAAAGCAGGTGACAAACTTTTAGGTATGGATTTAAGCCATGGCGGACACTTGACACATGGTTCAAAACCAAGTTTTTCAGGGAAAAACTACTCCAGTTTCACCTATGGTGTTGAACTTGATGGACGTATCAACTACGACAGAGTTTTAGATATCGCTAAAATTGTACAGCCTAAAATCATCGTATGCGGGGCTTCTGCATATGCCCGTGAAATTGATTTTAAGAAATTTCGTGAAATTGCTGATGAAGTCGGTGCTATTTTATTTGCTGATATTGCACACATTGCAGGTTTGGTAGCTGCAGGTGAGCACCCTAGTCCATTCCCTCACGCGCATGTAGTGACAACAACCACACACAAAACACTTGCAGGTCCTCGCGGCGGTATGATTATGACGAACGATGAGGATATAGCAAAGAAGATAAACTCTGCTATTTTCCCGGCGCTTCAAGGCGGACCGCTTGTACATGTAATAGCTGCAAAAGCAGTTGGTTTTAAACACAACCTTGCACCAGAGTGGAAAGATTATGCGAAACAGGTAAAGAAAAATGCTTCTGTATTAGCTGATGTACTTATGAAACGCGGCTATGATGTTGTAAGTGGCGGAACAGACAACCATCTCGTTCTTGTCAGTTTTGTCGGCAAAGAAATTTCCGGAAAAGATGCTGATGCAGCACTGGGAAATGCAGGAATTACTGTCAATAAAAACACTGTTCCCGGAGAAACACGAAGCCCTTTCGTAACATCAGGTATTCGCATTGGTTCACCGGCACTGACATCTCGCGGTATGAAAGAGAAAGAGTTTGAACTCATCGCAAATAAAATGGCAGATGTTTTGGATGATATCAACAATACTGAACTTCAGGCAAAAATAAAAGAAGAACTCAAAGAACTTGCACAAAATTTTGTAATATACAACCAACCAACATATTAAGGTTCCTACATGACTGCCATGGATTTAAAACTTATAAAAATGGTAAGTGACCACTACTGGATCAAAAGAGATACGGTAGTGAACAAAATCACTTTTAAAGGGCGTACTTTTTACAATAAATTTGAAAAAGTCAATGCGCCTTTAAACCAGTCTGTGATTAACAAACATATAAAAGGTGAAATAACTGTAGCCCATTCGATTGTGGACAAAAAAGGGATTGTTGAGAATATAGTGATTGATTATAACGGCAGAGATCCTGAAAGATTTTATCACAAAGCACAGCTTCTTTTACGAGAAGAGGGTTTTATCAACTTTACAGCCTATGAGACGAAGACCAAAGGGCATTTGCATCTCTATATCCACAAAGGGCATACAACACTGCAAGAAGCTATACAGCTTGGCAAAATGATCAGTATGAAGCTGGCTGCTAAACAGCCAAAACAATGGAGAATGTTTCCGACAAATAATTTGCCTGATGAATACAACATTTTGACACTTCCTTATGAAGTCTATGCAAAAGAGAGAGGCGCTTCGTGGTCGAAGCATATGTGATTTTGTTCTTTAGGTTATTTTTGGTATCATAGAACAAATAAAAAACTGAGGGTATAATAGTATGAATGATAAGAATGAACTAAGTGATATTGTCCTGAATAAAAACGGCTCATCCAGCTCAAATAAAAAAATAATTCTCGCTGTTGCTACACTGGGAATTATTCTCATTGTAGTTGTTATGCTTATGAATTCACTTAATTCTAAGGGTACAGACAATTTACCTCAGGCTATACTGCCGCCGGAACCTCAAGCCAAAACCCTTACACAGGAAACACCTGAAGAACCTCTTTTTGAAGAAGTGGATGTCATACAGGAAAACAATTCTGTTGATGAAGATTTGGACAAAATCGCACAAAAACTCAAACAAGAGAGTAAACAAGAACACAAAACAGTTGCTGCACCACAGAAAAAAGTAGTGACTCAAACCAAAAAAATAACACAAAAACCTCAGATAAAACAAAAACCTCATGAAACATCAAAGGTAAAGTATTATATACAGGTGGGGTCTTTTTCAAAATATGAACCAAATAAAAAATTCCTAAAATCTATTACGAATTTAGGCTATAAATATAAATATCATAAAGTTACAGTCAATTCAAAAACGCTTAACAAAGTATTGATTGGACCATTTAAAACACAAAAAGAAGCAAATAATGCTAAACGTGTTATTCGTGCCAAAATTGAGCCGGGTGCATTTTTAGTAAAATTATAATTTTACAAGGGTAGTCTTGATATATTCTAAACAATTTACACAAGATCAGCTGGCACCTATTGCCGTTTATTCAAAACTCAAAGAGTTTTTCAAGGAGGAAGTATCCTACCTTTTTGAAAGTGCCGGACAGAGTGAAGGGAACTACAGTTTTATCTGTATAGGTGCGAGAGAACGCTTACAGTATATAGACGACAAAACAGTCTATACAGACAAAAACGGTACAAAACACATTAAAAAAGAAAATCCTTTTTCCTTTTTAAAAGAGTATTATAAAAATATAGATGTCAATGAATATAAAAATGCCACAAAAGAACTAAATGTCGGCTATGTGGATGGGTTTATAGGCTATATCGGTTATGATATGGTGAAAGTTTTTGAGCCAAAACTTCGGTCATTCATGGACAAGCTCAAAGATGAATTAAACACTCCGGACTTAGACCTGATTTTGCCAAAACTTGTCCTTGTCTATTCGCATAAAAATCATCAGATTACACTTATTTCGACACTCAAAGAGTACAGTGAAAAATTTCAGGCCATTGAAGATGATTTAAAAGGCACATATACTTACAAACACAGAGTTTTCAACATTGGAGAGGACAAAGGAAGCTTTGCCCATACAAAAGAAAAATTCTTTGCCATGATAGACAAATCAAAAGAGATGATTAAGAGCGGTGATGTTTTTCAAATTTTGATGACAAATCGTTTTACAAGGCATATAAAAGTACACCCTTTTAGTTTTTATCGTATTCTTCGTACAAAAAACCCCTCCCCTTATATGTTTTTAATGGAGTATGAAAATTTCAGTATCGTCGGCTCATCGCCTGAAGTTATGGTGAGACTCACAGACACTCAACTACTGCTTCGCCCAATTGCCGGTACAAGAAAACGCGGAACTACAAAACAAAAAGACAAAGAACTTGAAAAAGAACTGCTCGCAGACCCAAAAGAGTTGGCTGAACATTTAATGCTTATAGACCTTGGCAGAAACGATGTCGGTCGGGTTGCCAAAACAGGAACAGTCAAAGTGGAAGATATTATGCATATAGAGCGTTTTTCCCATGTAATGCATATTGTTTCTGATGTGGTGGCAACACTCGATGATGACAAAGATATGTTTGACCTGTTTATGGCAACATTTACAGCAGGGACTATGACCGGTGCACCCAAAATTCGCGCTATGGAACTTATAGCCAAATATGAAGGATTAAAACGTGGTTTTTACAGCGGCAGTGTCGGATACTTTGGATTTGACGGAAATATGGACAGTGCAATCGCCATACGAACAGCCCTTGTAAAAGAAGACAAGGTAGTCCTCCAGGCAGGTGCAGGCATAGTCGCAGACAGCATAAAAGAGCTTGAGTATCTTGAAGTAAACAATAAACTGGGTGCGCTCATTCATTCACTTGAAGATTTAGATAAAAAAAACTAAAAGAGATACAATGCATAAACTTTTCTCCATCTTTGGAAATCCTGTTTCACACTCCCGCAGTCCTCTGATGCACAACAGCGTTTTTAAGAATCTTCATTATAATGCCTGCTATACACGCACACTTCTAAAAGATGGCAACAAGCTTAAAGAAACTTTTTTTTCTCTGGGCCTGAGTGGTGCCAATGTCACAGTGCCACACAAAGAGAGTGCCTATGCTGCCTGTGATGAAGTTCGCGGCTTTGCAAAGAAAATTGGTGTTGTCAATACACTCATTAATGAAAACGGAAAACTCATTGGCTACAACACAGATGCTGATGGTTTCATGTATGCTATCAGTGAGTTTAAAAATATAAAAGAAATTTTAGTCTTTGGTGCTGGGGGTACAGCCAAAGCTCTTGTACAAAAATTTCTGGATGAAGGTTTACATGTAACAGTACTTAACAGAAGTAAAGCGCGTCTTTCATACTTCGAAAAACTCAATTGCAAGTGTTACACATGGGAAAATTTTCAGCCTGATACGTATGATTTGCTAGTAAATACAACAAGTGCCGGACTTAAAGATGATAATCTACCTGCGCCAAAAGAGATAATTAAAACTGCTTTGCAAAACACTCGTTATGTTGCAGATGCCATATATGGCAGGACTACTCCCTTTTTACAACTTGCCATGGAAAAAGGCCTTACATGTAAAGACGGTGCAGACATGCTGTTGGGACAGGGAGTATTGGCAAATGAGCTTTTTTGCAACTTTGAACTAGACAAAGAAGCTATAACAAAGGAGATGCAAAAAAGTTTTTTTTACTAAATTTATCGAGAGAAACTAAAACCTATAGAGAGCTTTGTAATATCTTTGTTGTAATCTATTAATGACTCTACATATCCACTAAAAAGTTTTATATACAGGTATGATTTGTCTTTTCGTAAAGGGTAAGAATAGGTCATCTCAACCGATCCTCTCATACTATCTAGATTCCCTCGTGCCATCACGCTAAACATATGTTTATTATAAAAATAGGTAAATTTTACCTTTGTATATCCTAAATATTTCATTAGATCAGGGTTATCACTCAAATTTGCAGTTCCCGGAAAAGGTACTAAAAGTGTTAAATCTGTAATAAGCGTACTATGTTGCAATCGCAATGTTGTATAAAAATAATTTATACTCTTAGAGAGGTTAAAACCTCGAAACTCTGGTATGTTTTCTGTATTTGGCTGTCCGTTTGATTTATGTGCTATAGCAAATTTCAATGATCGCATTTGAAATATTGAGTTTTTATCACTGATTGGAAAAACTACAAACCCTTCAGGGTTATATAAGTTTTCTCTAAAAGGAGAAGATGTAACATATATCTGCCAAAAAGCCTGTTGCGTATAGGCCAAAGAGTATTTTTCCCCTAAACCAAAAATATTTTTAAAAACTTGCAATTGCAAGCTCACTTGAATTTCAGCTTCAAACTTATCATATGGCACAATATCGAGTTTATGATTTATATACTTCTTATTTGCAACACCAAAAGGTAAAAGATAATTTGCTTTATAGGGACGAAGACCAAAAGAGTTATCAAGCCATTTTTGCATATTCTCTTTTGAAGTATCATTTCTGATATTGT
The DNA here is from genome assembly GCF_020410885.1 of Sulfurimonas sp. SWIR-19. GTDB lineage: Bacteria > Campylobacterota > Campylobacteria > Campylobacterales > Sulfurimonadaceae > Sulfurimonas > Sulfurimonas sediminis. The sequence goes on from NZ_CP084578.1 coordinate 1,435,618, forward strand.
CAATATTTATTTTACTTTTTGTTGCATCAGAGATTTGTTCTGCCTGAAGCACCGTTACTATTAAACTCATATATAAAAATAAAAATAATCTCATTTATACCCTTACTCTGTCTTCTAATGCTCTCGTTAATGAAAGCAAATCTATATTTTCCAAACTGACTCCTGTCGGGACACCCTGTGCTATTTTAGAAAAATTCAAATCATATATGCCAAGTTTGTCTTCTATATACAGAATAACGGCATCATTTGCTATTGAGGGTGTAAGAGCAAACAACACTTCTTTTATTCCGTTTTGTACAATAGTTTCAAGATGTGCCATACTTAACTCTTCCAGTGATTCCAGAACAAAATATTTTCCGTCAAACAGACCATTTTCTTCCAAAAGCAAAATATCTTTAGCATTTTCAACTATGCACAATAAAGAGGTGTCCCGAGTCTCGTCACAGCAGATATGACACAATTCATCTTCGCTCATACCACCACACTCTTTGCATTTTTTCAGACTCCCCAGGGCATCTTCAATAGCATGTGCTATTTTCATGCCTACAAAGGTATCATTCATAATCATGTGATACGCCAGTCTAGTTGCTGATTTTTTTCCTATACTCGGCAATTCACCGAGTGCCTCAACAAGTCTGTTAAATTTTTCCAATGAATTATTCATTTATCCACTTCTTTTCTTTTTGGCACAAATAACCATAGTTGTAACGGTGATTGCAGTTGTCCGGCAATTTTCAATGCATCTTCTCCACTGCCCAAAAACAAATCAGCTCTCAGCGGACCTTTAATAGCGCCACCTGTGTCTTGTGCAAAAACAATTTTATTAAATTTTTCTTTTTCTAAATTTGATGATAAGTATAGCATATTTCCTAACGGAATATATTTTTTATCAACTGCAATGGAACTTTTCTCTCGAAGTTGTAACCCTAATGCACCTGTTGCACCTTTGTCTCTTTTTGCAAAAAAGATTAAAGAGGGATTATAATCAAGTATCTCATCGACCTGAGAGGGATGTTCCTCCAGCCATTTACGAATACTCTGCAAAGAGATGTTTTGCAAAGAAATTTCTCCTTTTTGCACCAAATACTTTCCTATTGACTTATATTTATAGCCATTTTGGTTTTCATATCCTATATACATTGTCGAATTATCATCCAAAATTACCTTTCCTGAGCCCTGTACCTGTAGAAAAAATCTGTCTATTTTAGAATCACAGTAGCAAATGACCGAGGCATTTAAATCATTCAGTTTTGCTTCTTTGCGGCTGTAATAAGGAACCAGTCTGTTGTTGTGTATCTTCCCTCGAAGCCTGTAGTTTTTGAGTTCTGGATATACAGCACTCAAATCTACGACAACCAGATCCTTCGGTGTTGAATAAATCGGGTATTTATAGGTATCGCTTTTATGAAGAGAACCGTGTATCCGTGCTTCATAGTAGCCGGTTAACAATCCCTCTTTGTTTCCGCTTTTGTCAGCTATGGAGTAAGGTGTGAAATTATTGAGCAAAAACTGTTTTGCATCTGTTACATGTAAGGCTTTTTGACATAAATTTTTATAGATTTTTTGTCCTTGTCTGCTTTTACAGTTGTTTATAAAATTATTTAAAAATTCATCATAATCTTGTTCTTGAAATCCGGGAAGTTTTGCAAAGGATGTTTTGGTAAAATTTACATTTTTTATTTTACTTGGCTGTGGTGACTGTGTATGTTTGCTACACCCTAAAAAAAGTGTCATCATCAGGAGAAAAAGAGTTGTTTGTTTCATAAAAGTACCTATCCAATAATAAAACCAATTAACAGCGATAAGGAAACACTTCTGGTGCTAGGCACATTTTTACAGGACTAGCCGTAGCTAATTCAAGAAAATGTAACGACGAAACAGGAGTGTTTCCTTGTCGCCCAAAAGGAGTTTTAAAATGATACCTATTACTGCGTTAAAAACTCCTTGTAGCCAAAGGGGCATAGCAAAAGCTACCAGTAACTCCTGCGAGTTTTTGCCTTGTACTAGTCATCATTTTAAAGCTCTGTTATTTGGTTTTATTATTGGATTGGTACTTAAACAGCATTATATCATCTAATTATTTTTTTTTAAACTACAAAATGGGTATAATTTCAAAAAAATATTTAAATAGGATTTTATTATAATGGAACATTTAAGCTATTATGAGATTTTAGAAGTATCACAAAATGCAGATAAGGCAACTATCAAAAAAGCTTACCGGACTTTGGCAAAAAAATATCATCCGGATAAAAACTCTGGAGATAAAGAGGCAGAACACAAATTTAAGCTTATTAATGAAGCCTATCAGTGTTTGAGCAACGACCAGCAACGCAGTATTTATGACCGTTACGGCAAAGAGGGTCTGCAGGGAATGGGTGCTGGCAGTCGTTCTTCTTCAAGTTTTGATGATTTGGGATCTATGTTTGAAGAGATGTTCAGCGGATTTGGCGGCGGACGCGCAAGACGCCAGAATCCTGCCGATATGGACAAATATCCGCTTGACATGAATGTCGATATTGTCATTGATTTTAATGAGGCTGTATTTGGCTGTGAGAAAGAGATAAAATATACCTACAAAAAAGCCTGTGAAGCATGTAAAGGTACAGGAGCAAAAGACGGCAAACTCTCAACATGTCCGCAATGTAAAGGACAGGGGCAAATCTATATGAAACAGGGCTTTATGACCTTTTCTCAAACCTGTCCGGTATGTAACGGAACAGGCAGTTCAGCTACAGACAAATGTAGAAAATGCCATGGCAAAGGTTATGAAGAGGTAAAAGAGACTATTACCATCTCTGTGCCAAAAGGTATTGACAGCGGGAACCGCTTACGCGTTTCAGGAAAAGGAAATATTGGAAAAAAAGGAAACCGTGGCGACCTTTATGTAACATTTGAAGTCAAACCTGACAAACATTTTATAAGAGATGACAACGATGTATATATTGAAATTCCGGTATTTTTCACTCAAGCCGTTAAAGGAGATACCCTGACAATACCTTCTTTAACAGGAGAGCTTGAGCTAAAACTTGACATCGGAACAAAAGACAAACAACGGTATGTATTTAGAGGTGAAGGGATAGAAGATGTCCACGGACACGGAAAAGGTGATTTAATCGCTGTGATCAACATCCAGTATCCTAAAAAACTGACTGATGAACAAAGAGAACTTTTAGACAAAATTCAAGACTCTTTTGGCATAGAATCAAAACCTCATGAAGGTATTTTGGATTCAGTGATAGACAAAATGAAAAACTGGTTTAAGTAACCCTTATGAATAAAACACGCCTGAAAAATCAACTCTCATCACTGGCTCTTTCCATGTTTAGAAAAGATTTTTTTGGCATATATCACGGTTCAATATCTTCCAAAACAGACAAAAGCCGCTTTATCATCAACACAAAAGAGGCTATATTTGACAACATCAACGAAGAGAGTCTTATAGAGTTGTCTTTCAAACAAGACTACAGATGGAAACAGGCAAGTATAGACGCCAATATTCATCAGGGTATCTATTCGCATATTTCAGAAGCAAAATTTATATGCTTCAGTATGCCACAATTTACTACAGCCTATTCGCTTGAACATAACATTATCATTCCAAAAGATTATTTTGGATATACAGAGATAGGCTTGGTGGAAATAATTGATCCCAAACAATTTGAAGACTGGTATGAAAGAGCACAAAGTGAAATTATTTTGTATTTTCAAACAAAAAAGACAAATCTCATGGTGATTCGCGGATATGGGGTTTATGCATACAGCAGAGATATTCATGAAATGGCAAAAAAACTTGCCATTTTGGAAAAGAGCTGTCGACTGCTTATGTTAGGTGAGTCACAGACTCTTTGCGATTATAATTAAAGATTTTTTATAGCTTCGTATGCTGTATCCATCATAATATCTATCTCTTCTTTTGTGATGACATAAGGCGGCATAAAATAGACTATATGTCCAAGCGGGCGTAGTAAAACACCATGTTGCAATCCATACTCATATACCTTCAGCCCTATTCTCTCTTTCGCATCATACCCTTGTAACTCTACCACACACACCATACCTGTCTGTCTGATTTGCGATACGTTTGGCAATTGTGAAAATTTTTGCAGTTTTTGTGACATATACTCTGCAAGTTCTTTGTTTTTTGCAATAATATTGTTATTTTCAAAAATATCAAGCGTTGCATTTGCAGCGGCACAGGCCAAGGCATTCCCTGTATAGGAATGGGAGTGTAAAAAAGCTTTGTGTTCATTGTAGTCACAGTAAAATTTTGCATATATGTTATTGGAAGTCAGCACCACAGAAAGCGGTAAATATCCACCCGTCAAGCCTTTTGAAAGAATAAGAAAGTCCGGTGAAATTCCTGCTTTTTCACAGGCAAAAAGTTCTCCTGTTCTTCCAAAACCAACCATTACCTCATCAGCTATAAGATGAATATCATATTTTGTACATATTTCCCGAACAAGCACCAGATACTTTGCATGGTACATATGCATATAGCCTGCACCCTGTATAAGAGGTTCTAATATCAAGGCACTGATTTGCGATGCTTTTTCCTGACACAGTTCTTCAAACTTCTGCGCTGCTTCTACAGCTGCCGTCTCACTCATATCAACCGGAACCGGTGTCTGAATTGTTTTAATCAAAAGAGGCTCATAGGTCTCTTTGTAAAGTTTCACATCTCCGACACTCAAAGCACCTATGGTTTCTCCATGGTATGAATTGCTCAGTGAGACAAAAAGAGATTTTTTCTTTCCGTCATTATAATGTGCATGATAACTCATCTTCAAAGCAAGTTCAACAGCAGAAGAACCGTTATCTGAGTAAAAACACTTATCCAGGTTAGCCGGTGTTAGTTTTACAAGACGCTCTGAGAGTCTTATAACCGGTTCATGTGTAAAACCTGCCAAGATAACATGTTCTAAAGTATCAAGCTGTTCTTTTATTTTTGAATTAATATATTCATTCGTATGTCCAAACATATTTACCCACCAGGAGCTGATAGCATCTATGTACCTGTTCCCCTCAAAATCTTCCAGGTAAATGCCGTGTGCTTTTTTAATCGGAATAAGCGGCAGCGTTTCGTGGTCTTTCATCTGTGTACACGGATGCCAAAGGACATCCAGGTCTCTGTTTTTCAATTCATTGTTTTTCATAGGCAAATTATACCTTTTATTTTCTCTCTTTATCAAGTTTTAATACGAATTTACATAGAATATCAAACAATATCACAAACAAGGTTTTTATTATATGATTACATGGATGCAAAGACATAAGAAATGGCTTATTATAACTATATGGATTTCAACAATAGCATTTGTTGGAGCAGGCTTTGTCGGCTGGGGGCAATACAGCTATGGCAACAAAGCAGGTGCTGTTGCAAAAGTGGGAAATGTTGAAATTACAAACGGTGAACTGCAAAAAACCTATTCTCGTCTTTATGCACAGTATAATCAAATGTTTCAGGGAAACTTTGATGAAGAAAAAGCAAAACAGTTCGGATTGGACAAACAGGCACTCCAACAATTGATACAGCAGGCACTGCTTATCAATCTTGCGCAGTCATATGATCTTATTGTAAGTGACGAAGAGATGATTGAAGCACTCAAACAGCAAAAAGCTTTTTACAAAAACGGAGCATTCGACAAAGAGACATACAAACTTGTTCTTTCCCAAAACAGACTGAGTATCAAAGAGTATGAAACCGAGTTGCGAAAAGAACTTCTTATACAAAAAACCCTGAAACTTCTTCCTGTAAAAACATCAAAAAATGAAGAAAATATTTTAAACACGATTTTTAATATCGCAGACAAAATAAACTATAAAGTCCTTACACTTGACGACATTCAGGTTTCCATAGACAATGAAGCATTAAAAAAGTTTTGGCAAAAACAGAAAAACAATTTTATGAATGATGTTGTATACGAGGTTAATTTTATCAAGGTAGCCCCTGTAACAAAAGAATTCAGCGATACAGAGATTACGACATACTACAAAGAAAACAGAACACATTTCAAAGGCAGTGACGGTAAAATTTTACCTCTTGAGGCAGCTAAAGAAAAAGTTCTCAGTGAACTCAATGCAAAAGCGATGAAAGACAAAGCCTTACGAACATATATAGCATTTAAAAAGAACAAGCTTCAAGAAAATATAAAACCGCAAAGTGCGCAAATCTCAAAATCAAACAATCCGTTCAATGTGCAGACACTTGATACAATTTCCAAACTGGCACTGACGAAACCATATACAAAACCGATAAATATCAACGGAACATACTATATTTTTGAGTTAACAAAAACAATACCTGCAAAACCAAAATCATTTGAAGAAGCAAAAGCGGAAATTTTGCCACTCTATATAACACAAATGAAAAAAGAAAAACTGATGAAACTTGTCAATGATTCTGTAAATACTTTTATAGGCAGAACTTCTGATTTTCTTACTGTGACTTCTGTAGACAAGTTAGCACCTCTGAGCAAACAAGAAGCTGCTGACTTCTTACAAAAACTGTTTGTGAGTGATAAAAAAAGATCTTCTATCGCTCTGAATAACGGAAAAGTTGTTTTATACAACATTTTGGAACAAAAACTGCTTACAAATAAAAACAACGATGTTAGCGACACTGTCGCAAAATTAAAAAATACTCTGTTTAACGAAGGGCTTATAAAAACGCTTCAAAACAAGTACCAAACTGAGATTTATATTCAAGGACTCTAAATTGAGTAGAACTGTTTTAGCCATAGATATAGGTTCGACAAAAATTTGTGCAATCATTGCAGAAATCGACAATAATCATACAATCTCAATCACCGGTGCAGGCACAACAAAAGCACAGGGTTTAAAAAAGGGAAGCATAACAAACATTGAACTTGCTTCAAGAAGTATAAAAACGGCAGTTGAAGATGCAAAACGGGTATCAGGCAGCAACATCAACACTGCAATTGTTTCTATATCCGGAGCCTACACAAAAAGCCTTAACTCAAACGGTATTGTAAACATTCAATCAAAGGAGATCTCCTTTGAAGAGATAAAACGTGTTATGCATACCTCTTTGTACAACGCCAATATACCAAACGAATATGAAGTTCTGCATGCCCTGCCTTTTAACTTTAAAGTAGATGATCAGGATTATATAGAAGACCCGCTTGGAATGAATGCTTCACGACTTGAGGTTGAAACACACATTATAACGACACAAAAATCAAACCTGAACAACCTTAAAAAAGCTGTCAGAGGAGCTGGTGTCGAGGTGGAAAATGTAGTCCTTAACAGTTATGCTTCAGCCATCGCAACACTCAATGAAGATGAAAGAGAGTTAGGTGCCGCAGTTATAGATATGGGTGGCAACACAAGCAACATTGCCATTCACTCAGGCAATTCAATTCGCTACAATGAATTTTTAGGTGTTGGTTCAAACCATGTGACTAGTGACCTTTCCATGGCACTGCATACACCGCTCAATGTTGCAGACAAAGTAAAACTGACCTATGGTTCACTGCTCACACCAAGCAATGACTTAATAGAGCTTCCTATTATCGGAGATGAAAACTCTACACATGAAGTCTCTTTGGAAGTTGTCCATAATGTTATCTTTGCAAGAGTTGAAGAGACATTAATGATACTTGCACAGTTTATAGAAAACAGTGGGCTTAAAGAGCAGATTGGAGCAGGTATAGTCCTCACAGGCGGTTTTTCAAAAATGGACGGCATACGGGACCTGGCAGTAGCAACCTTTGGTTCTGTCCCTGTTCGTTTGGCAAAACCTATTGAGATGAACGGTCTTTTTGACTCACTGCGCGGTCCGGAATATGCAAGTGCAGTCGGACTGGTTATCTACTCTGCTTCTCCTTATACCCCTTATGAGATTGATGTCAATAAAAGAGTCCGTCATACTAATGAAGAACCGACAGTAACAAACAGTATTGATCTGTCCAATGAACCTGTTATACCTATAGTCCCATCAGAAGAACAAACAGTTAGTGATAAGGATAAAATGGTAAACTTAGAGACAGTGAAAGAGAAAAAGAGTGATGAAGCTGGAAGTTTCAGTAAATTTTGGAACTGGGCAACCCAGTTATTTTAAAGGAGTGAAAGAATGGAACCATTTGTAATAGAAGAAGCACAAAGCCCTACCGGTGCAAGAATTATAGCTGTCGGTGTCGGTGGCGGCGGTGGAAATATGATAGGACATATGATTAATGAAGGTGTTACAGGTATTGAAATGATGCTTATCAATACCGATGCACAGGTTCTCAATGAAACAAATGCCGCTTCAAAGATTCAAATAGGTGCAAAACTTACAAAAGGTTTGGGTGCCGGAATGAAACCAAGTATAGGCAAAGATTCTGCACTGGAGAATTATGATGAAATCAGAGCAGCACTTGAAGGGGCTGACATTGTTTTTATCTCTGCAGGTCTTGGTGGTGGAACAGGAACAGGTGCTGCACCTGTAGTTGCCCAGATAGCCAAAGAAGTCGGAGCCCTTACTATTTCAATCGTTACCAAACCTTTTATGTTTGAAGGAAAAAAACGTTTAAAATTGGCAGAAGAAGGATTGGAAGAACTCAAAAAAGAGAGTGATTCTATAGTAGTTATTCCAAATGACAAACTTTTATCAATCATCGACCGAAGACTGGGGCTTAAAGAGAGCTTTAAAATAGTAGACAGTGTATTGGCGCAGGCTGTAAGCGGAACATCAGGTGTTATTCTCTCAAGCGGGGACAATGATATCAACCTTGACTTTGCCGACTTGCAAACTGTTATGAGTCACAAAGGTATGGCACTGATGGGTGTGGGTGAACATGAAGGTGAAAATGCAGCCTATGAAGCGATTAAAGCGGCAATAGAGTCTCCGCTCTTAGACAACATGTCCATTAACGGTGCAATGGGTGTTTTGGTACATTTCAGTATGCATCCTGATTTTCCAATGATGGAACTTGCAGAAGCTATGGAAGTTGTCCATGAAAGTGCACATGATGATGCAGAAGTTATCTGGGGAACATCTACAAGCGAGAAGATACCTGAAAACTATATCAAGATTACTATTGTTGCAACAGGCTTTGAAAAAGAACTGACAAACAATGAAGATTTTGTCAGTGAAACACCTGCTCCTCCTGTTCGTGCCAAAGTAAGACCGAGACTTGTCGTAGGCGGTGAGCTTGACGGTGACTATCTCGATATTCCTGCTTATATGAGACAACAACAAGACTAACTCCATTGCACTCTTTTGAAAAAATAATGAAGGCCAAATCACTCCTTGGTCTTCGCGAAAAAGCTTCTCTCAAAGAAATAAAAAACAAATACAAAAACCTTATGAAAAAATGGCATCCTGACAAACATAAAGACAACTATGAGCAGGCAACACAGATGAGTATGCAAATAAATGAAGCATACCAAATTATACTTGACTACTGCAGTGCTTATGAATACCCGCTTGATGAGGAGAGTGTTAAAAAATCAACCTACACACCTCAAGAGTGGTGGAACAGTAAATTTGGAGACAACCAGCATAACGTCTGATTTTTACAGCCAAACACCATTTTTTATATAATATGCCAGCGGGTAGTAACTTACAGCTACAACATACAGAGTTGTAAAAAAAAGTGATATCTTATATTTTGCATTTTCATCTTCTTTCCCAAAAGGAACAAGTCCGAGAACAATACCAAAAAAAGTACCGATAAATAAAAATATATATAACAAATATCCTACATAGTTATAATCTTTTTGCAGCAGACAAAACGGGCAGTGATGTGTTGGCAGTTCGTATATATACGTTCCAAAAAAACCTATGAGTGAGACCAAGGCTGCAATAACAAACAGTAGATTCATAAGAGAAAACAGATATCTGTTTTTTATTTTATATGCAAATACAATAAACGCAAACAGAGCATAAAAACTTCCAAGAAGCATGATCGGGTTTATACTTAGCAAATGTGCCATATAGGTACCGTCGGTTGTAGAAAAAATAGCACCGCAACAGTCTACAACACTCTTTGTATCTATAGAAAGAAACATCAGACTCTCCAGCCCTATTTCGAGGATGAGTAAAAAATATGCAAACAAATATACTTTTAACTTCAATTGTAAATATATCTGTTGTTCTGATTTCATATCTTCACTGTTGAGTACCAGCCAGTAGGCAAAAATATACAAATTGATGACTTTCAGTATCAGAAGATAGGTACCGTATTGTGTTGCATTGACGACACCGGCTCCACACATTGCCCCGGGTAAAATATTTGAAATATCATCAAGCGTAAAAATAAAAAATATAAACAATACAACCTTGGTGTAAAAAATAAATTTTATAACTACACTTACCAGATAGCTTTGTTTTTCCAGATTATACTGTAAGGGAGTTGTAGCATTGCGATCATACCGGTAGAGTATTTTCACACTGTAATAGAATGCAAGAGTGGCAAAAACAACAAAGAGCAGATTGAGTATATCAATCGTCAATACTTCAGGCGTCAGGAGCATAGCAGTTTACCATTATGTATCTCTACAACACGATCCACAAAATCCAAATCAAAAAAAAGAGGGTCATGCGTTGCAACGATGACAGTTTTGTTCATAGACTTTAATTCTTTGAGGATTTGTATAAATTCACAAGAGAGCTTTGCATCCAGATTTGCAGTCGGTTCATCTGCCAGAATTATTTTCGGATTATTGACATTTGCCCTGGCTATTGCAACTCTTTGCTGTTCACCACCCGAAAGACTCTTTACCCTCACATCTTTTTTATGTTCAATGTCAAACATCTTCATTACAGCATGAAGCTTTACATGTAAAGCTTTTTCATCCAGGTTTAACGGTACCAATGGCAGTAAAATATTATCACGAACACTCAGCGTCGGAATCAAATTATATTTTTGAAATATAAACCCGATATTGTCTCTTCTGTATCTCGAGCAAAAATGATCGGGCAGTTTTGAGATATGTTTATTTTCAACCAGAACATCTCCGCTTGTCGGTTTGAGCAGTCCGGCAATCAATGAAAGTATGGTACTTTTTCCACTGCCACTGACGCCTTTTAATATGACAAGTTCGCCTTCGCCAATTTCCAAATCAATATTATCCAAAGCTTTTATATCATCATATATTTTGCTTACATGTAACAGTTTTATCATCGTATTACCTCATCAGCATCAAGCGTAGCAATTCTCCATGACGGAATGACTGTTGCAAACATATATACAGGAACACTGAGCAAAAAGAGTAAAAGCAGTATCTTATAGTCAAGCACAAAGGGAAGTGTAAAACTGTTTGCAATATCATTATAGTCTATAAATATATTTTTAATGATTGGAGCATTTAAAATATATACAAAAAAGAGAGCCAGAATTATTCCCATACAATAAGCAATAAAAGAGATAATAAGCCCTTCATACATACGCGCTGTAAGAACATCCTCTATCGTCCAGCCTATAGCCTTGAGTATCCCTATTTCTTTTTTCTCTTCACTGCTGAGTCCGCTTGATTTGTCATAAACAATCATAAAAAATGTAAAAAGAGTAATGGTAAACAGAATTAAAAAAACAGTGCTGAGAGAATTAAACTGATTTTCAAGCGCTGTTTTCAAATCCTTTCTTGCAACGACTTTAAAAGTTGGAAACATATTTTGAATCTTCGACATTATGGAGGATAGCTCCAGAGGGTTATTGACACGAACAGCCAAATCTGTAGCCTCACTGTTTTTGTAAGCAAATATTTCTCTTAGCGTATCTTTACTCATAACAATCATATCATTTGATTCCAACTGTGTTGCGGCTTTGAATGTCCCTGCTATATAAATTTTTTTTACTGATAAATCAGAAGTGATAAAGTTGAAATATTCTTTGTAATAACTTGCATCCAATATGCGTTTGACCCCCTCTCCTACAAGCATAGAAGAAGCATTCAGTTCACCGTTTTTTATTATGTTTTCAAAAGTAGTGTTGTATTGGTTTTCAAATTCATCTATACCCACTACAATAAATCTGGCATGCATATGCTTAAACTCATAATATCCCCATACCCGTCCGGTTACATCAGAAACACCTTTTATATTTACAATGCTATCTATAACATGCTCATCCACAGTGGTGTCTCTGCCCGCTTTCTGATTTGTCACTATAATTTGCGGTTGCGTATCAAGTGTTGATTCCAGTTCATACTTCAGTGAGTTTTGCACAAAAAAGAATGACGCCAACAGAGCAATGAGCAGTGTCAGTATTATAAGAATAAATATGTTCTTTGCTTTATATCGCAAGATATAATTAACAGCATATTCAAGAAGATGAAAATTAATCTTTTTCACGGCATTGTCTTTATAGAGTTGTTTTTCAGTGCCAAAACAAAATTAGAAACAGTTGTTGTTTTGACAAATGCTCTCTTGGTCTCAAGCTCTTTTCTTGTCAGTGTATTATTCTTCTGCAAATACAGTATCTCCCCTATTGCTACAATTATCAAAACACTACATGTAAAGAGACAAAAACGGCTTTTTTTATTCATCCAGTTTATACACATCTTCAGGCGTTATATCATCAAACTTGAGTATCTTTTTGCCTTTATGATCAAGATAAAACCTTTTGGCAGATGCTTCATCCTTAAAAGCTATCAACTCATTTCCCATGGGTCCGTACACATCACTCCACATAACAAAATAGGCTTTTTTTGCATCAATAACCTGCTGCGTATAATACTCTTGCACCAACATATGTTTTATCCTCTTCGGATGTTCAAAATAGTACTTCATCATATCTTTAATCCCGTCAAAAGATACATTTTTGTCATCATACTCTATACGTGAAATCCAACTCGGATATTTATACAAAAGCATACCGCACACAGGGCATTTCTCATCTTTTGAAACAGTAAGTTTAGTAAAATGTCTGTGTTTGCCTGCGACTCTTTTAACCTCCCACAGATAAAGCGCCAAAGCCTCCAGGTATTTTTTATTGAGTGTTGCACAACTCTTTTTTGCAAGCAAAGCATTTGAGAGTTCTTCATAACTTTTGTATCTCTTTACATCTATATCAGAACATTTTTTCTTATAAATTTTTTCACCCATAGGATAAAGCTTCTTCTCTTTAAAGGCCTGTGAATAATTCGGATAAGACAAAAGAAGTGTTGAAAAAAGAGAAACAAGAATGAAAAATTTAAAAATTGACATAAAACCACCTAATACAAAAAATATGTTCAGGGCACTTCTGAAAACCCTGATGTATCTTAACATTATAGCAAAAGTGCTAATACAAGGCAAAACTACGCAGGAGCTACGGCTATGCTTCAAGAAAAGTTTTGCACAATCTCACTCCTCTTTTTGGCTTTGAGGTATATCAGGGTTTTTAGAAGTGCTCTTAAGTAAATCTTATCAAAATAGTGTTAATTTAGCGTTAAAGTGGCTTCGAAGGTACTCTTAAAAGCATCAATCTTCTGACAAACAGGACCAAAAGAGCAAATGCCAGTATTTTAAAATCTATCTCACTTGCAATATGAAGATGTTCAAAGGTATCACTTTGCGTAGCTTCTGTTCCCAGTGCCTGCATGGAAAGGATTTTTGGAACATACACTGCAGAAAACATCAAAGATGCAAATATCACTGTGACAGCTGCTGCAAAACTGATAGCATCCCGCTGACCCATTTTATAAGCTATAGCCTCATACAAAGCGACAAAAGTGGCTACAAAATAGGTCCAATATGAAAACCTGTGAAAAATCTCTCCCATTATAATACCCGCATTATAATGGTCTATCAGCAAGTTGACTGTGATCTTGTCTGTATGAAAAACAACAGGCGCAACGATGGCACCTAAAACCAAAACAGCCCCAAAAGTAGCTGCTAAAACAATAAAATATGTAAAATCCAAATAAATATTTTTTTTCATTTTGTAAAACCTTGTTATATTTGTAATGTAAATCCGCGATCGAACGAGCTGTAGTCTTTGTAGAAAGTTATAGATTTAAAATCTTTTCCTTGCATATAATCCCGTATTTTATCTTGTTGGTCATAACCAATCTCACAACTAAAAAATCTAATCTTTTGTCTTAAGACTTCATCAAGAAGTTCTTTAATAATTTCATCACCCACCCTTCCGCCAAAAAGTGCATTTTGCGGTTCATAGGAGAGGTTTGATTCCAAAGCAATACCGTTTTCAATATACGGCGGATTGGAAACCAGATAGTCTATTTGTTCGCAAACCGGCTCTAGCAGTGAGCCCAATCGCAATTCAATTTGTTCCTGCAGTCCAAATTTTTCTATATTTTTTTGTGCTACATCCAAAGCTTTTTGAGAAATATCCACTGCTATGATTTTAGAATTTTTAAAAGTCTTTGCAAGCATTATAGAGATGATACCGCTCCCTACTCCGACCTCCACAAAGGTTAAAGCACTCATTTTATCCGGCACATGTTTGATCACTTCATCTATGAGCAGTTCTGTTTCTGGACGGGGTATCAGGGCTCCCTCGTCTATGTAAAATTCTTCACTGTAAAAACTGACCTGCTTTGTGATGTATTCAAAAGGTTCATTGTTTTGTCTTCTTTGTACCCATTGGAAAAACTGCTGAGAAATTTCTACAGAACTGTTTTGATGGGTAATGAGCCAGAGTTCATCCACCCCAAGATATTTCATTAAAAGAAGTTGCGCTTCCCTTGGGGCTCTTTGTACACAGGGCTGCAGATTCTGTGTTACCTCACGAAGTAAATCTTTGACTATATATCTGCTTCGCATTTACCCTCAGTACCGCTTTTTTCTATGTATCCCACATCCATGCCGAGTTCCTTTAATCGTTCTATTACCGGAGGATGTGTATAGTGAAAGAAAATATACAAAGGATGCGAAAGCGGAAAACTTTTGTTTTCATTGACCAGTTTTTTCAGTGCATTTGCAAGTTCAATTGCACCCGCACTTCCGCCAAGTTCACTCCCCATCTTATCTGCTTCATATTCGTTATGGCGACTTACAATGCCCATAACAGGCATCATAATAAAACCAAGTACCGGCATAAACAGCATCAGTAAAATCATAATGACATAGGGCTGTTTAGAAACACCGAGTTCCATATAAAGCGAATCCGGCAAATTACCAAAGATTGCGAACATTGCAAAAAGCATCACACCCACCAAAGCAATATTTTTATAAATATCCCCATGTGCAAAATGTCCGAGTTCATGCCCTAAAACGGCTAAAAGCTCCTTCGTTGTCAGTTTTTTGAGCAACGTGTCAAACAAAACAACTTTTTTAGCTTTTCCGAATCCGCCAAAATAGGCATTGAGCCTGTTGTCCCGCTTACTCGCATCACTCACAAAAACACCCGAACTTACAAAACCTGTTTTGTCCATAAGTCTTTTAATTTCACTGTCAAGTTCTGCATCTTCAAGCGGTGTCAGTTTATCAAAAAACATTGCACGAAAAGTAGGATAAAGCATATTTATCAAAATCACTATCGCAAAAATAAATAAAAAGCTCCACAGCCACCACAACTCAAAATTTACAATGATTTCATAAACACCCCACACAACCAGGGAGCCAAAAACAATTGTCAGGAAAAAAGAGATAAGCGTATCTTTTATCCACTGTCCAAGGGTTGAATTGTTAAAGCCGTATTTTGCATCAATCACAAATTTTTCATAATAAGAAAAAGGCAAAGAAATAATATAGTTAATTACTACAAAACTCATCACTATAGCCACATTCATCAATGCCTGGTTTGACATAGTATAGTACTGTTCAACAAGGTATTTCAATCCCACACCAATCCAGCCGATAAATACAAGATAGTCCACAAATGTATTCACAATGGAAAGCTTTTCTTTTTCGACAGCATAATTACCCGCTTTTAAGAAATCGGCGGCAGAGAGTAAAACCGGTGTTTTTCTCTTTATAAGATTGATATAGCCTATCTGCATTACACTAGTGTATATCATTATCAATACATAAAAACTATATATTCCTACTATTGTCATTAACATGCCGTCACCGCCTTATTTTAATTGAGAAATTATAGCCAAAACTTATCTAATCGGAATACTTTTGCTTAAAGGAACCACTGTTATTTCATCTTTTACAGGAATCGCATCTTTTGTATTGCCGTAGAGATTATAGGCTATCAGATAAACAACTCCCAAAAGCAGACCTGCAACGATAACGGCCCAGACAATTCTCTTTTTTTCACCTTTTAATGTGTTGTAATCACCTATATCTTCCAATCTTGGTTCTGATATCATCTTTTCATCCTTTACAAGTGCCTGGTCAGGCACTTAAAATATTTTTGTGAGATTATATCAAAAAGAAATATAAGCTGATGTGATAAAAAAGAGCTAGTTTGACGACTTAAGTCTATTTTTTATTTTGTTTTATCGTCATTTTAGGAAAATTCACTTATTCTAGTATATAATCAACAACTTTTGACTCTACAGTAACTTCTTTGATAAAAGAGACCACTTTGAGATGCTCTTCATGTGTTGCATAGATTTTAAGATCTTCCTCAGTTGCAAAAGTTGAGTAAAGAGAGAGGTCCATCGCTCTGTCTGATTCATTAAAGTTAATACCGACTTCAATAGATTTGAGGACATCAATACTTTTTTCCAGATTTTCAAGTTTCGCTTTTACCTTGGCTATATTGAAAGCTTTATTTTCCTCTTTAAATTTAAACATCACTATATGGACTATCATTGTTTCAACCTTCAAAAATTTATTATCTTCTTAAAATCTTAGCAAAAATTTTATAACATTTGGCTAAGATACTTCCTATGAAAGAATTATACGGCGTAGGAATTTTATTTTTTTATTTTTTAAAATGGCCAATCGCCATTGCTTATCCCTATATGCTGACACATGGTCTGCAGCATAACCCTGTTATAGATATTTTATGGATCTACTCTGTTTTTTTAATTATCAAAGACCTTTACATGTACATCAGAAAAAGAAAATCATAGAATATTTTTCCAGAAATATTCTGCAATGAAAACGATAAAAAATATTCCAAGCAAATTCAAAACTATTCCATATTTCATCATATCTTTTACCCCGACAGCTCCGCTGCTCATTGCAATAGCGTTGGGTGGTGTGGCGATTGGAAGCATAAAAGCATAACTCGCACACAGAGTGGCCACCATCATAAAAAGTGTTGTATTTATTCCTGAGTGTTCTGCTACAGAGTAGATAACAGGCAGCATTATAGAAATCAGTGCCGTATTTGACGTAATTTCTGTCGTAAAGGTTATCAATACAGCAACACTCAACAGAAGCAGCAATGGTGAAAGCTCGGTCATATGCAAGAGATATGATGCAAGTTCATCTGCCAGTCCGGTTTGTGCAAAAGCTTTTGCAATGGAAAAACCCGCGCCAAACAAAAACATGATGGCATAAGGAATTTTTTTACTGTCTTCATTCCATTGCAGTATATTAAAAGGCGGCATAAACAGTGCCAATCCAAAACCAAGCAGTATGCCACTCTCACTCATACCAAGACCATTCCAGTAGGGTCTTACAGGAGCATTGACAAACAAGAGTGCAATTAGGCCCAACATTAAATACATCACTTTTTTTTGTGACGGCTCTAAAACTTTTTTTTCTATTTTTGCCTGTATCGGTATCGCATTGACACCGTAACTCAGTAGAAAACCGACACTTGTCAACATAAAAAGAGAGAGCGGTGCAACCATAAATATCCACTGGAAAAACGGGATAAGCTGCATATTGTGTTCTTGCATAATACCGAGCAAAATCAAATTTGGAGGTGTACCGATGGGTGTCAATATACCTCCTATACTTGCACCATAAGCGATAGCAAGGGCAAAACGCATTTTTAATTTTATGTTATCTGTTAAAAAAACTGCAATACTGATAAGTAACAGGGTTGTTGTAGTATTGGACAAAATGGAACTTAAAAGTGCTGATGTCAGTGCAAGAGAAAATATCATCCCTCTTGGTGTTGCAGGAAACAGACCCAGAAGTTTATTGGCTACATGTAAATGCAGCTTAGTTTTTTCAACCGCTATTGCAAGTAAAAAACCGCCAAAAAAGAGATAAATGATAGGATTGGCATAATTTGCGGCAGTCATTTTTGTATCTAAAATCCCAAAGGCAGGAAAAAGAACTATGGGTAAAAGAGAGACAACGCCCAATGGCAGACCTTCGTTTGTCCAAAGCATTACAAAAAAGGCTATACACCCTATAAGGGAACTTTGTTGGAGTGTAAAAAAGACTCCGCTGAGAGCAAAAAAGAAAAGTCCTGTACTCAGTGCCACTGCTATTTTCATATAAGTCCTTACATCCTATTTTGTCAATAAATCTTTCAAACTTTCATGTGGATTTTTCCCCTCGAGTGTCAGATACACTTCTCTCGCAATAGGAAGATACAAATCTTGCTTTACAGAGATGTCATGCAGAGCATACGCAGTTCCTATTCCTTCTGCAACTTCGCCCAGTGCTTCAAGAATCTCTTTTTGAGTACGGCCTTTTGCAAGACCGATTCCTACTCTGAAGTTTCTGCTCATAGGAGAAGAAGCTGTTAAAAACAGATCACCTGCACCACTTAAACCTATGAAACTCTCCTCTTTTGCGCCGTATGCAATGCCAAAGCGCTGCATTTCAACCAAACCGCGAGATATCAACGCCGCAGCTGCATTATTTCCCAATTCCAATCCATTGCATATACCCGCGGCAATCGCAATGACATTTTTATATGCACCGCAAACTTCTGCGCCTATTACATCATCGGAAGTATATGTTTTAATAAAAGAGGGAAACAAATCACCCAACTCTTGAGCAAGTTTTTCATTCGAAGAGTTTATAACCAAGGCAGTCGGCAGGGAGTGCATCACTTCTGAAGCAAAAGAGGGACCGGATAAAAAGGCTATATTTTCATCGGGAACATACTTTTCATATATTTCATTTAAAAACTTTCCGCTTGTAGCCTCTATACCCTTGGATGCCACAAGAATTTTTTGGTTTTTAAATACAAAATTTTCTTCAAGCCAGTCTGCTATCTGCTGTGCCGGTACTGTAATCACAAGATACTCGCATGCAAGAATCTCATCAAGAGTGACAAAATTGTCTAAATCTCTCGGAGTTCTAGACGTAATAAAAACACTGTTTTTTTCACTCAGAGCAAATGCCAAAGCACTGCCCCACTTACCTGCTCCAATGACTCCAATTGACATATCGCTTACTCCCAATCAAATTTTCAAATTCCTGTATATCTTTTTCATATCCTACTATTACGAGAATATCACCGCTTTTTATAACATGCTCTTTTGCTTTGTTTGAATATATAAATTCACTCTGCATATCTTCATGCATCACAGATAATACCAGTATGCCATTATATCGTGTCCAGTCTATACTTTTAAGTTTTTCATCCTTAAAATGGCTTGTATCGTCAATTTTAATTTGTGCAATTTTGAGATCACTCTCTTCATATAAAATACTGTGCAGTACCTTGTTCGATACCGGCTTTTCCAGTACATTTGCTATAATATCCGATGTGGTCTCTACAATCGGAATGACTTTTGTGGCTCCTGCCATTTTCAGTTTATCTGAATTTTCTTTATTTGATGCAATCGTTATAATTGTCAGGTTTTCAAAACTTGAACGCAGTGATATCGTTAAAAATATATTTTCGGAAGGGTCTTCCAATGCACAAAAAGCTATTGAATTTTCAATATCTACATTGTTTTCTATCTCTTCCCACTCATCACTTAAATCAAAAAGTTCCACATCATACAAACCCTCTTTTTTATCACTCTCATCCAAAGAGTACACTTTGATGCTGTTGTATTTGTCTTTTACATTTTTTATGATTTCATAAGCGTATTTATTGTGTCCAAATATCAGTGCTGTAGTTTTAGTCATCATGTACTCTTGTATGTAAATATTTTTCAAATTCTTTAATATACACCTGATATCCAATTACCAAAAGATAATCTCCTGCCTCCAGCAAAGTGCTGTCTAAAGGATTAAAATAAAAACGGTCTTTTTCATGTTTGTAAACACCGAGCAAAACGATACTGTAGTGTTTATTGTTCAAGTCTCCGACTGTAGGGAAGTTTTCCACTATTCTTTTGGTGATGCCGATTTCATCGATAATTACATCAGAATCTTCACTCCTAAGCTCATGAATCACTTCAAAAGCAACAGGCTTTCCTACCAACTCTTTTGTTATAAGCCCCACAAGCTCCTGAGGATAGACTATTTTATTGATGCCTACAAACTCCAGTTTGTTACGGTTTGCATCATTGTTTAACAAAGACAAAATCATAACATCTTTGTTTAAAGACCGTATAGTCAAAGCGGCATAGACATTGTCTACATCATTTTCACGCAGACACAGCACACCTCTGAGTTGTTTTTGCATATCTATGTTGAGTTTTTCATAGCTTTCTTTGTTGCCGGGATTATAATTTAATGTAGTATACCCGTCCATTTTTGCATTTTCCACTCTTTGTGTATCTTCATCAAGAACGATAATATTATGCCCGCTTTTTGAAAGTTTTCTGGCAACTTCCCTGGCGATATTTTCATATCCGCATATCAGATAAAATTTTTTCAGTTTGGCAATATTTTCAATTGTTTTTATCTCTTTGATTTCTTCAAGTTTCTCGGTAAAAGCAGAAACAAACAAAGATGTAGTAAATGCCAAAACTGCAATACCTGCGATGATAACGATGATAGATACAAAACGCCCTTCGCTCGTTACCGGAACTATGTCGCCGTATCCCACAGTCGAAATGGTCACTATAGCCCAGTACAGTGCTTCAAAAAGAGTATCAACAGGAGAGTCTGCCCTGTTGCCTTCCATAACATAAATCAAAACAGAAGAGATAAAAATGACAACAAAGGCAAAAATACCAAGCGTAAAAAACTCAAACTTTTTTGTTGCAAGAACAGAACTTAAAATTTGCAGACTTTTGGCATATCGAAAAAGTTTAAAAACCCGAAAAAGAATAAAGATACGCAACAGTCTCAATTCATGGAAAAACGGTAAAATTGCAAGAAGATCTATAATAGCTTTTGGTGATGCCATATAGCTGAGTTTTACTTTGAGTATTTTTTTAAAAGCTTTGTAAAGATTGACCTCGCGAAGCAGAAATGTATCATGTTCCGCGCGTTTGACAATGATTTCACTGACACTGCTGTTTACCCACAAACGCAGCATATACTCTATAAAAAAAATGATAGAAATGACATAATTGCTAAAAAACATCAGGTAGTCATTTACATGATGTTTGACTTCCCGAATTAAAACACCTACACTTATAAAAATAAGTATAATCATAAAAATATCTATGTATCTCTTATATTTACACTTATCATTCTCTAAAATATTGTAAAAAAAGTTTTTAAAAGACTGATACTTTTTTGAGGTATTTAAAAAATAGGCCGCATCAAGTATCAAACTTTTTATCATAGAAGTTAGCCCAGTTTAGCTTTAAGAATTTCATTGACAACCTGAGGATTTGCACTTCCTTTGCTTGCTTTCATCACCTGACCGACAAAGAAACCGAAAAGTTTCTCTTTTCCGCCTTTGTACTGTGCAACTTTATCCTCATTTGCATTGATAATTTCATCACACATTGCCTCGATTGCTCCGGTATCTGTAACCTGTTTGAGTCCGAGTTTGTCAATTGCACTGTCAACATCTGCCGTTTCATTCTCCATTAAAAAATCCAAAACTTCTTTCGCCGCTTTGCCGCTGATGGTTTTATCATCTATTCTTTTGACCAAAAATCCAAGCTTTTTTGCATCTACCGGAGAGTTCGTTATATTTATCTCCCCTTTGAAACGGGCAGGCAACTCTACAGTCAGCCATATAGTAGCCGTTTTTGCACTCACTCCTTCTTCCTGCAGCATTGCTTCAAAAAAGTTTGCTGTTTCCACAGCAGAAGTGATTACCATTGCGTTGTATTCATTCATACCGTATTCATTCACAAAACGCTCTTTTTTTGCATCAGGCAGTTCAGGAATTTGTGTATATTTTTGCATCATTTCATCTGTTACCACACATTTGAGCAGATCAGGTTCCGGAAAATATCTGTAATCAGCCGCTTCTTCTTTTCCTCTCATGGAACGTGTCTCCTGTTTTACAGGATCAAAAAGACGTGTCTCCTGACAAATTTCCTCTTCATATGTTCCATCTTCCCATGCATCGATCTGACGAGCCACTTCAAGCTCTATGGCACGCTGAATAAATTTAAAAGAGTTGATGTTTTTAATCTCGACACGGGTATACAGCTTTTCATCTCCCTTTGGACGGATAGAGACATTTACATCCACTCGAAAAGAGCCCTCTTGCATATTTGCATCCCCTATATCCAAATAACGAATAATCGAGTGGAGTTTTTTCAGGTAAAGAATCGCATCTTCAGCACTGCGCATATCCGGCTCGCTTACAATTTCGAGCAAAGGCGTTCCGGCACGGTTCAAATCAACTTTTGAAATATTGCCGTCATGGATGTTTTTACCGGCATCAGCCTCTATGTGTGCCCGATTGACACGAATCGTTTTGTTTGAACCGTCTTCAAAATCAATTTGCAGTTTTCCATGCTCCACTATAGGTGTATAGAGTTGTGTAATTTGATAAGAAGAGGGAGAATCCGGATAAAAATAGGATTTTCTGTCAAAATAAGAAACTCTGTTAATCGTAGCATCAAGGGCCGTACCGAGCATTATGGATTTATGTATAACTTCTTTGTTAAGCACAGGAAGTGCACCGGGAAGTGCCAGACAGGTCGGACAGGTATTTGTATTTTGCTTATGGTTAAAACTCGTAGGACACGAGCAAAAAAGTTTCGTTTTTGTATTTAATTGTACGTGGACTTCAAGACCGATAACTACTTCAAACATAAATTTCCTTGTGAAAATAAATTAATTGTTCTTATTCTAACCAATGTATGCTTTAAAGGACGTTATGAAGTAACTTGAGTATAGATTTTTTCTAGCAGTTTTGTTTGTTTTTTCGCTTCTTGAAGTCGTTGTTTATTGACTAAAAAAGCATCTATTGCGAGAATAAGAAAGAGTGAGATAAAGATATAGACCATCGTGGTAAAAATCGCTATTACGATTCCGAAATTGATAAATATCTTGAAAGTAAACAGAGCACCGAACAATACTATTGCCCATGATGCTCCAAGCAAAAAGCTTATAATTTTTTCATAAATGTCTTTTTGCATTGAGAGAAATTAGATAGTCTCATCGACAAGTAATGAACCACCAAGGTAAACATATGTAAGCATCATAAAGATAAACGCCTGCAAAAATGCCATAAATGTCAATAGAGCAAACGGAACAATCGGCAATATCCAAGGAGCAAGCATCAATATTACCATCAAGAACATATCATCCCCTTTTACATTTCCAAAAAGACGGAATGTCAAAGAGATAATACGGGAGATGTGAGACACAATCTCAATCGGGAACATTAACCAGTACAACCACCAGACAGGTCCAAGAAAATGCTTGAGATAAAGCAGCAGACCATGCTCTTTAATACCAACATAGTTGTAATACACAAATACAGTTAAAGCAAGAGCCAAAGGCATTTCCAACATTGCTGTAGGCGCTTCAAATCCTGGGAATATTCCAATAATATTTGCAATTCCAACAAACAAACCAATAGTTGCTACCAGTGCAACATATTTACGGGCATGCAATCTACCCATTACATCCGTACCCATAGACCATACACCCTGCACATATGCTTCCATCAGGTTTTGTGTCCCTTTGGGTACAAGTTGTAAATTTGACATAGCCACTCTCGCTAAGATTAAAGCTATACCGGCTGATAGCAACATGTGACTCATAAAAATAAATGTTTTATCTTCTGAGATAAGTCCGAAAAAAGTAAACAGTTCACCCATAGGTGTGCTCCCTTGTCTTTAAATATTGACGCAATTATACTCAAAGTTGCATTAAATTATTCTAAGTTTTGTTATAATCGTTCCAAGAAAATCTTAATTGAGGAGGATTTCATGAATATTTTAAAATCCGTTACATATATTACACTGAGTGTTTCATTACTTTTTGGGGCTTCTCAACAAGAGAACAAACAACTGCAGAACATAGTAAAAACAGGACAGAAAAGTTCTATGCTGCTGCTAAAAACCCTGGGTTCCAATATGAAAAAAAATATGAAAGCAGGCGGTCCTATGCAAGCCCTTGATTTCTGTACACAAAAAGCCTATACCCTTACAGAAGAAGTGAACAAAAAGCTTCCAAAAGGAGTAACAGTCAAAAGAATCAGTACAAAATACAGAAACCCTGCCAACCAGCCACAAGGCAGTGAACAAGAGGTTTTGGCATCACTTGAAAAACTCCAAAGCCTACATGTAAAGCTACCCAGACAACTGATACAAAAAGTCGATGAACATACTTACAAATACTATAAACCTTTAGTAATCAACAAGCAGGTTTGTCTGAAATGTCATGGTAACATAACAAACAAAAAGTTAAAAGATGCCATTGCCCAAAGATACCCGCAAGATAAAGCACAGCACTACAAAATGGGCGACTTAAGAGGAGCCGTTGTTGTAACGATTAAAAAGTAAAGTAGAACATTCTACTTTACTTGGCAAATTCCACAGCCCGGCTTTCCCGAATAACATTTACTTTGATTTCACCCGGATACTGCACACGCTCTTCTATCTCTTTTGCAATTTCTCTTGCCATCAGAATTGACTCATCATCATTTACCAAAGTAGCATTCACAATGACTCTGACTTCTCGTCCGGCATTAATCGCATATGCCTGCTTGACACCGCTGTGACGTGATGCGATATCTTCTATCTCGGTAACACGTTTTAAAAAACTCTCCAAAACTTCTCGTCTCGCACCCGGACGTGCTGCTGAGAGTGCATCTGCCGCACAAACCGCACCACACTCTATGGAGTTGATTTCCTGTTGTCCGTGATGTGCATAGATTGCATTGATGACAACTTCATCTTCATTGTATCTGCGACAAATCTGGGCTCCCAAATCAACATGATTTCCATCCATATCATGCGTCAATGCTTTTCCTATATCATGTAAAAGTCCTGCCCGTTTTGCCAAGATCGGGTCTCCCCCCATTTCTGCAGCCATAATTCCCGCAAGATGGGCAACCTCAAGCGTGTGGGCTAAAGCATTCTGTCCGTAACTCGCACGGTAACGCAATCTTCCGATTAATTTCATAAGTTCGGGATGCATAACACCGATATTCATTTCGGCTATGAGTTCTTCACCTTCTGCTAAAATTTTGGATTCAAACTCTTCAGAAACTTTTTTAAATATCTCTTCTATTCGCGCAGGCTGAATTCTTCCGTCTTCTATGAGCAACTGCAGTGTTTTTGTTGCAATAGCACGACGATACAAATTAAAACTGCTCACAAGAATTGCGTTTGGTGTGTCATCTATGATAATATCGACACCGAGCAATGTCTCCAAAGCCTTGATATTTCGCCCTTCTTTACCGATAATACGGCCTTTGAGTTCATCACTTTCCAAATGAACCAGATTTGTCAATCTCTCAGAAGCAAAGTCTCCGGCAAAACGACTCGTTGCCTGTGCCAAAATAAAGTTGGCTTTGCGTTCCCCTTCCTGTCTGGCTTCATTTTCATATTTTCTTACAATATGTGCTATCTCGCCACGCGCTTTTTCTTCAATTTTGTCAAGAAGAATCTTTTTAGCCTCTTCCTGTGTCATACCGGCACTGTGTTCTATGGTATGGACTGCTTCATCTATTTTTTCTTCATACTTTTTTTTCAGTGAAGCCAGTGATTTTTCATTTCTTTCCAGATTAACTTTTTGTGCTTTTATTCTGTTTAACTCATTTTGAATGTTTTTTTCTTCATCCTGTATCAAACGTTTCAGACTTTGTTCTTTGCGTAAAAGTTCATCTTCTCTTTGCGCAAAATCTGCACGTGCACGCTCTTTGGCACTCTCAAAGACTTTTTGTGCTTCATGCTCTATTTCACGTGCTTTGAGTTTTGCACGCTCAAGAAGTGTCTGTGCCTCATTTTCAATCGCCTTTGCTTTGGCAACCGCCTGTTCAACATATACATCAAAGTTAGCACCGGTTATCTTTTTAGAAATTAAAAAACCAACTACTCCACTTACTGTTGCAATTGCACCACCAAGTAGTATTTCGTTTAACATCTAATAAACCTTTTTCATAAAGACCTTAGCTATTCCGTTTACGCAGTGTTCTTGTCGGGGTTATAAGTACATCACATGCCACATCATATGCATCACATATAAAACTCTCTGTATGGCAAAATACCGGTTGTACAAAAATAGTATATGGTTTTTCTTTTAATTTTGCAAAGAAACGATCATACATCCCTTTTCCAAAACCAATTCTCTGTAAATTACCGTCAACTCCCACTGCTGGAACTATAGCTATATCAATTTTATTATTTTTTTTTATTGTATTTCCCGCTTCAAAAATATCAAATTTTTTTTTCTTTAGCGGCAATCTAAATGGTACCATTTTAAAACTTTCGCCTTGCATAAACGGCACAAAAATATCATGTTTTTTTCTCATTTTTTTAAGCACTTTAAGGATGTCTGCCTCATACGGCAGCGGATAAAAAAACAATATTTTCAGTCTTTTGCCGGTTTTAAAATGTTCCAACTCTTTTAAGAGTGCATTATTTATTAAAAAATCTTTATAAAACTTATTGTGTTGTGATGCTTTTTTAATCTTTTGAAGACATATTTGCCTGAAACTGTTTTTTGTAAGAGTCATATTAAATCTTTATCGCTATAATTTTGCATATTTTACACAAATAAATAAACAAAGGCAAAAAAATATATGAGAAACACTCCACTCTTAACTACTTTACTGGCTATCGGATTACTTTTTGGAGCCTGTTCAAAAGAGAAAGAAAACACCCAACAAGAAGCAAATTCACTCCTTGCAACAAATGAAATCGTTTTAACATCACTCGACAACAAACAGCTTGTTGTCAAAAAAGCAGACAATGGACTGCAACTTGAGGGGGCAAAAGGCGAAGTAGTCATTTATGATATATTTGCGACCTGGTGTCCACCTTGTCAGGCGGAAGCTTCCCACCTTGCCTCACTCCAAAAAAAATACAAAAACAGACTGATTGTTATTGGCGTCAGTGTTGAGGATGGTATTGCAAATGAAAAACTTGAAACATTCAAAAAACAATACAATGCAAACTATACTCTTGTCAATTCAAGTGAAAACTCACGTATCATCAGTGAAATAGCAAAAGAGTTAAAACTGGGCAGAGACTTTGGCATTCCGCTTATGGTTTTATATAAAGACGGCAAAATCATCAATTATTATCAGGGTGCGACGGAAGAAGAGTTTATCGAAAGTGACATCAAAAAAGCGTTAGGAATATAAAATGTTTGGTTTTATAAAAAAATCTCTCAGTAAGACTGTCGCCGCTATAAAAACAGTCGCTCCAAAGAAAAAAATCACTTTTACAAAAGACGAACTTGAAGATATTTTACTTGAAGCGGATGTAGAATATGCTTTGGTCGAAATCATTCTCAATGAAATATACCAAGACAAAATCACACGCGAAATTCTTCGCTCCAAACTCCTGGCGACACTGGCATACACCTCGTACAAAGAACCGGAATTCACTCCGCCTTTTGTAGAACTCATAGTTGGTGTCAACGGTGCCGGCAAAACAACCACTATTGCAAAACTGGCATACAAATACAAGCAAGAAGGCAAAAAAGTTTTACTCGGAGCAGGAGACACCTTTCGCGCCGCAGCTATCGAACAGCTGACACTCTGGGCAAACAGACTTGACATTCCTGTAGTTTCTTCAAAACAGGGACATGACAGCTCCGCCGTTGCCTATGATGCCATAGATTCGGCAAAGGCAAAAGGTTTTGACAATGTCATCATAGATACCGCAGGACGTCTGCACACCCAGACAAACCTGGCAAATGAACTCAAAAAAGTAAAGCGTATCTGCGACAAAGCCCATAAAGGCGCTCCGCACAGAACCGTACTCATCATAGACGGCACACAGGGAAACTCTGCAATTTCTCAGGCAAAAGCCTTCAATGAAATGATAGGCATAGACGGTATCATCATCACAAAACTAGACGGTACTGCAAAAGGCGGCAGTATCTTCTCCATCGCCTATGCCCTGGAACTTCCCATACTTTACGTAGGCACAGGAGAACAACCGGAAAATCTCACACCGTTCGACAAGTATGAATTTGTAGACGGTCTGCTTGATGCCATTTTTGTAGAAGAATAGTAGTCAACTCTATTTGGTTTGAGTAAAACTTTAAGCAACATTTTATTCTTAAGCTAAAGATGTTTTTTTGATAAAAGTACATAATTATTGCAATTTTCTATACTTTTTAACAATTAACACACATTTTTAATGATAGTTAATTTTGTGATTTAAGGTTAATATATGTATAATGTATTTAAATAAATAGTTAGATTACAAAGGATAAAATATTATGGATATAACAAAAGATTTAATTATTCCAATTATAATTGCAATAATTACCATATTATTAACAGCATATATTTCAATTCAAATTAAACATAGTTCAACTAAAGATGAAGCAATAAAAGTTATAAAATCAACTATCAATAGTATTTTGTTTTATTTATGGACAATATTTTTACTTTATCATTTTTTTAATGAAGTAATTTCAGATGAACCATTAACAAGAAAATCAGTTTTTGTAATGATTATGGATTCATTATCATTGCTATTAGTATTTTTAATAAAATTTGCAATATTACCAATATTAGAAATACAAAGAAAGCATATAGATAGTTTTGGTAAGCACCTTCAAATCACAGAGGATATGGTATCTTCAACAAATAACACATCTAACAAAACCTTGGAAGTTGAACACCCGCTTTAAAAGAAGTAAACAGTACATCGAAAGTTCGATATTTCAAATGTAGCTATGCTAAGAAGCTTAGCAGTTTAACAGACTCACATTTTTAGCTACAATAGGGTAATTATATTTTAGGAGTGAAAATACAAATAACTGTAAATTTTCAAAATGATGGTATTGAAGTTATTAAGTTAGATACATCTGATAATATAGTCATAGACAATCAAGTAAGAAGCCTCTCTAAACAAAGAATTGGCAAAAAGATTGCAACACTTACAAAAAATGAATATGAGCTGGTCATTCAATCTCTTTGTAAAAACTTCACTTCTTAAAATTACACCGATATGATGAAAAATCTGGCAAAATGCCATACTTTTTTACAAAAAAGTAAATTTTCTCTATGATGTCAGTGTCAGTTGGCGATTATGTGGGAAAAGTTGTATTGTGAGGGGGAAGGTTGAACAGGGTCAGCCTTTAACACAAAGGAGTAACAATGCGCTTCATCCCCGTAATTGTTACAATCTTATGAGGAGTTCACGCTCCTCATCTGTCCCAACTGACTCAAATTATAACATATTTTAAAAAATAAACAAAAAGAAAAAATTATGGCTAAGAAAAAAGTACTCTTTGAGTGTCAACACTGTGGACTCACAACACCTAAATGGATGGGAAAATGTACCAACTGCGGTGCCTGGGACAGTTTTGTTGAATTAAACGAGCATCAGCAAGAAGTTGTCAAACAGACAAAATCAACGACATCATCATCGGCTAAGGCTGTCAGTATAAATGACATTGTGGAAGAAGAAGTCTATAGATTTTCTTCACTCGATGATGAACTTGACAATGTTTTAGGCGGCGGTATTGTTCCCGGTTCGCTTACGCTCATCGGAGGAAGTCCGGGTGTTGGTAAATCAACCCTGCTACTTAAAGTAGGTTCAAACATTGCCTCGACCGGTAAAGATGTCCTTTATGTTACGGGTGAAGAATCAGCCGGACAGATAAAACTGCGTGCAAACCGTCTCAAATCCAACCATGATTCACTCTACCTTTTAAGTGAGATACGACTCGAACAGATTTTGGTTGAGCTTGAACACAGAAAATATGATTTTTTGATTATTGATTCTATTCAGACTATTTATTCTGAAAACATTAGCTCTGCTCCGGGAAGTGTTACACAGGTGCGCCAAATAACCTTTGAATTGATGCGTATTGCCAAAGAAAAAGATATAGCCATTTTCATTATCGGGCATATTACAAAAGAAGGTTCTATTGCCGGTCCTCGTGTTTTAGAGCATATGGTTGACACCGTTTTATATTTTGAAGGGGATTCTTCTCAGGAGCTGAGAATTTTACGAGGCTTTAAAAACCGTTTTGGGGCAACAAGTGAAATAGGCGTTTTTGAGATGAAAGCCGAAGGACTTGTGAGTGCCACAGACATTGCTTCACGCTTTTTTAACCGTAATTCTTCTCAAAGCGGTTCTGCGCTTACTGTCATTATGGAGGGATCGCGCCCAATTATTTTAGAAGTACAGGCACTTGTTTCAGAGTCACACACACCAAATGCCAAAAGACAGGCAACAGGATTTGACAACAACCGTCTTAACATGCTTTTGGCTCTGCTTGAGCGAAAACTGGAGATTCCTCTTTCAGGGTATGATGTTTTCATTAACATAACAGGCGGGATAAAAATCACCGAAACAGCGGCAGATTTAGCCATACTTGCCGCAATTATCAGCAGCTTCAGAGACAGAGCTATCTCCAAAGAGACGATTTTTATCGGCGAAGTCTCTCTCGTTGGTGATGTACGAGAAGTATACGCCCTTGATGCAAGGCTCAAAGAGGCAAGAATGCAAAATATCACCAAGGCACTTGTATCTAAAAAACCGCTTGAAAAGACAAGTATCAAAACATTTATAGTCGATGAAGTAACAAAACTTTTGGAGTGGTATTAAATTATACATTTTAAAGTTATATTTGCATAATTTCGTTGTATAATAACTCTATATTTTTAAAAGGCAAAAAATGATAGATGCAGAGTTTAGAAGCGAAGAACGATTTTCAAGATTGTCACTGGCTTACGAATGTGCGAAAGAAAAAGATGATGTATGTGCAAAAATAGAATCAATAATCAATAAATATGCTTTCAAGCCTGACACATATACAACAAAAGTCGCTAACGGAAAAGAAGTTTTGGTGATTGAATTTCATGATGACTGTAATCGTGAAGCCGGACCGATTTTTGAAGAAATAATCAAGTCTCTTGATGTTAAAGTTATTAACTGAAAATAAAAATAATTATTTTTCTGATATACTAACAAAAATAAAACTGTAATTTCAAGGAAGAAATATGGCTGAAGAAAAAGAAACCGAAGAATCCGCACCCGTAGAAAAAAAATCCAGCAATATGCTGATGATTATTATCATTGTTGTTTTGATTCTTATCATAATCATAGGTGCTGTAGTTGCCTTTTTGTTAATGGGTTCAGATGAAGAAGCAGCAGTCAACAACGCTCCTCAGGCACAGGAAAGAGTGGCAGATACACGCACAAACAGAAAGAGTGTATCCAGCACTTCATTTGACAATAACAGAAAACTGAGTGATATCGGTGTCTTGTATCCGCTAGACACTTTTACAGTAAACTTAAAAAGTGATTCCGGAAGAAGATATCTCAAAGCAACAATGTCTTTAGAACTTGATTCTCCCGAACTCAGTCATGAACTTGATTCAAAAGCACCGGTACTTCGAGACAGAATTATTCGAATACTCAGTTCTAAAACTTTAGAAGAAATCTCTTCCAAAAAAGGCAAACAAAAAGTTTCACAACAAATTATGGATACTCTGAACTCTATGATTACTGACGGAAAAATACAAGGTATCTATTTTACTGAATTTGTCATTCAATAATTAATGATTGGCATAGACATCATAAAAGCATCGCGTATGCAGCATCTCATGGAGCGTTTTGGCGACAAAGGGCTTCGCAGATTTCTGTCAGAAGATGAGATCAGACTTATAAAGTCCTATAAAACAGCAGCCGGATTCTGGGCTGCAAAAGAGGCATTTTCCAAAGCACTGGGAACAGGTATAGGGGCAGAGTGCTCTTTTTTTGATATAAAGATTTACAAATCAGAAAAAGGCGCTCCGCTTTTTGCGCTTTCAAAAAAGATCATTGAAAAGTTTAAGATTATTGATGCTGCTTTATCAATTACACATGACGGTGACTATGCAATCAGTGTTGTCAGCATAGAGTCTTTGGACTCATCCTCCTCCGACAAAATCAAGCAGTTCTAGTTTATCATTATCTTTTAAAACTTTTCTGTCCCATTCATCCTGCTTGACTATTTCCATATTTACTGCCGCAGCCATCACTTTATCAACCAAAGCAAGTTCTTTTAGAATTTCCAAAAGCGTCACTCCGTCTTGAAAAACTTTACTGTTTCCATTTACTATTATTGTCATTCATATTTCCCGTTTCTATTTTTATATAATTGTAGCAACTTTACTTGAATATCAGTGTAATATTGCACATTATAATTGAGAAATATACTCTGCCAAAGCTTTTATGTCAGCATCGGAAAGTTTTGCAGCCTGTCCTTTCATCACAGCTTTCATAGCTCTGCCGTATGTCCCGTCTTTATATCCTTTGAGTGCTGTTATAATTTTTGCTTCACTCCATCCTTTGATAATTTGAGATTTACCCAAAGCTTTTTTCTCTGCATGCGTACCGTGACAGCTTGAACAAGCAGTAAAAAGTTTTGCACCGTCAACTTTCATGGCCTCTTTTACTTGGGCAACCGTTGTTTTTTTTGCCTTTGCAACCGTTGTTTCCGTCTTTTTAGTTATATCTGCTGCTGTAGTATTTACTTCTACCGCTACAGGTTTACTCGGTGCTGTCTCTTTCACACTTGATACTGTCTCTTTCACACTTTGTGGTGCCTGAACTTCCTGTGCACTTTTTTGTGAGCCTTTTTCATTGCTGCACCCGACAATCAACACTGCCAGTACAACCGATAATACTATCTTCATTTTCTTCTTCCTTAATTGTTTATTAGTTATTGTACAGTATAATAACTTTAATTTAATAAAGCGATGACAAATATGAATTTTGAACCCTATCCATTTGAAAAACTAACAAATTTACTTGAAAATATACAACCCGACAAAAACCACACTCCGGCTGTCCTGACAATAGGCGAACCCCAGTTTGAAACCCCTGATTTTATACAAAAAGCGCTGTGTAACAATGCTTCTCTACTC
This sequence comes from Sulfurimonas sp. SWIR-19, assembly GCF_020410885.1. Taxonomy (GTDB): domain Bacteria; phylum Campylobacterota; class Campylobacteria; order Campylobacterales; family Sulfurimonadaceae; genus Sulfurimonas; species Sulfurimonas sediminis. The sequence goes on from NZ_CP084578.1 coordinate 1,468,695, forward strand.
AAAAAGTATCCAAAAACAACCGGCGAGACTGTTTTGCGTGAAGCACAAAGAAATTTTATAAGCAGACGCTTCGGTGTCAGTTTAAAAGATGAAGAGATTATTCCTACATTCGGAACGAGAGAAGTACTGTTTAACTTCCCGCAGTTTTTGCTTTTTGATATTGAAAAGTCTGTTATAGCCTACACAAATCCTTTTTATCAGATATACGAAGGGGCGGCAACGGCAACACGTTCAAAAGTTATTCATCTGAATTTGGATGAAAAAAACAACTTCAAACCTGACATAAATGAAAGTGAATTAGGCAATTGCGATTTGGTTATACTGAACTTTCCAAACAATCCTACAACAGCTACGCTTAGCCTTGAAGAGCTGGGAGAGTGGGTAAAACTGGCACTCAAATATGATTTTGTCCTCCTCAATGATGAATGCTACAGCGAGATATATACAGACAAACCGATTCCTTCTCTGCTTGAAGCTTCTTTACATGTAAACAATGACAGTTTTAAAAATATTTTAGTCATTAACTCCATTTCCAAACGCTCTTCTGCACCGGGTCTGCGTTCAGGCTTTATCGCCGGTGATGCGACAATACTGAGAGAATATATGAAATACAGAACATATATAGGCTGCGCCATACCTCTGCCACTGCAATACGCTGCAGCCGAAGCATGGAATGATGAAGAACATGTGGCAAAATCAAGAGCTGTTTATAAAGAAAATTTTGAAATTGCTCAGGCAATATTGGGAACACAAATTCCTGATGCCACATTTTACTTATGGATAAAAGTCGGTAATGCACTTGCATTTACGCAAAAGCTTTACAAAAACTACAATGTCAAAGTACTCCCGGGGGAGTTTCTCGCAAGAGAAGATGCAAAAGGTGAAAATCCCGGTAAAGGTTTTATTCGTATCGCTCTGGTTGAGAGTCCGCAAAAAACAAAAGATGCACTACTAAAAATCAAGGAATGTTTACATGAGCAAAGATAAAGAGCTAAAAGAAAAAGTTTTAAAAGCCCAACAAGACGGTGATATAGCCTCATTATATGTGCTGGAACAGCAAGCACATGATACATTTGATGAAGAGACACTTCAGGGTTTTTATGCAAATATTCTTGATCTGGCACTGGAGCGTCTGACGCAGACACTTGAAAAGCACAGAAAAATGGATACTGATGAAGTCCAGGACTTTGCGACGCTCCGTGCCTTGTATGAGTATGCAATAGAGCACTACTCAGCAGGAAAGACACAGGATGCGGCTGCCCTTTTTGAGGTACTGAGCGGGCTGAGCAATGATGAGAAATTTTCTGCTGCTTTAAAACTGCACTGGATGGCGGCTCAGGAAAAAATTTCTTTTGACGATTTTTTAGACAGAATTGCAGACATTGAAGCAACACAAAGAGCAGGTACTTTTTACATCAGTGAGTTTCAACCTGAGGCACAGAAGTTGCTTGACAACTTGAAATATAAAGGCAAAAAAGCATGAAAATTCATTTTATCGGAATCGGTGGTATAGGCATCTCAGGACTTGCACAATACATGCATTTCAAGGGTCATGAAGTAAGCGGCTCAGATATCAAAGAGACTGTCATTACCAAAAAACTGCGCGACCTCGGTTTACATGTAACCATACCCCACTCCGGGGATGCCATTACAAACCATGACCTGGTTGTACACTCTGCGATTATCCGTCCTGACAATCCTGAAATTATTGCTGCAAAGGAAAAAGGCATAGAAGTGCTTGCCCGCCGTGAAGCATTGCCAAAAATTCTGCAAGACAAAAAGGTATATTCTGTTGCGGGAGCACACGGCAAAAGTACCACAACAGCTATTCTTGCCGCTATTATGAACGGTTCTGCAATCATTGGTGCGGAATCCAAAGAGTTTGGCTCAAATGTCCGTTATGATGCAAAAAATGATGTCATGATTTTTGAAGCTGATGAAAGTGACGGAAGCTTTATAAATTCAAACCCGCATTGTGCCATCGTCATCAATGCAGAACCTGAACATATGGAGTATTATGACTATAATTATGAAAGGTTTTACGACTCTTACAAAACCTTCATAAATCTTGCACCACTCAAAGTTTTAAATGCCGAAGACCCATTTTTGGCAACACTCATCAATGAAGTTGAAGCCGAGTGGCTTTATCCAAGTAAAGATATTCAAAACATAGAATTTGTTCTCATAAACAATCAGCCACATACCCGTTTTACTTTTCGTGATTTTGGCAGTTTTGATGTCTGGGGATTTGGCAAGCATATCGCCATTGATGCCTCGCTTGCCATACTTGCAGCACATAAATCTATGTCCATAGAAGATATTCGCAAAAACATCTTACATTTCAAAGGTATTAAGAAACGTTTTGATATTGTCGGATTTGAGCATGACAGTGTCATTATAGACGATTACGGACACCATCCGACAGAGATAAAAGCCACTTTTGAATCAGTCAAAGAATATGCCATGCTCAAAGGTTTTGACAAGATTACAGCCATCTGGCAGCCACACAAATACTCAAGAACCATTGACAACCTCGAAGAATTCATCAAATGCTTTGACGGAGCGGCCGAGCTTATCATCCTCCCCGTATGGGCAGCAGGAGAAGCACCGCGAGATATTGATTTTCAAGAAAATTTCAAACACTACAACCTGACGATGGCGGACAAAATATCCCGCAGTAACAATACTATAAAAGTGATAAAAGACAATAAAGACCTGGAAACACTTGATAAAGGTCTCATTATAGGCTTTGGTGCCGGTGATATTACCTATCAGATAAGAGGCACACTGTAATGGCTTATATTTACGGTCTCATTATAGTAACCCTGTTATTCGCGGCACTGCATTATTTTACAGAGCTTGCCAACTCTCAAAAACTGCTTATCGGAGCTGTATTGCTCTTTATCATACTCGGTGCCATTGCCTACAACAAATACAATCAGGCACAAAGAGACAAAATGCTCAATGCCGTTATAAAATACAAACAGGGAAAAACGATTACATGTAACGGTGTCGATGTCAATGCAGACATATACTCCCTCAGTACAGGAACCTACACCTTCATAGGCAAAAAAAACACACCCCATTATGCAGAGATGATAAGTGCAGACAGTTGTGAATAAAACTGCTAAAAGCTCCCGAGTCGATACCCTCATCCAGCAGCTTGATTTGAGTGAACATATAGAACAGTTTAAAAGCTTTTTTTCCCGTGAGCACTCTTTGTATATCGAAGGTGATCAGGAATTGCATTTTCGCTATATCAAAGAGCTTGACAAGCTGGAGTTTAAAGCCCCGCCCAAAGTGAGTGATTTTTTTGAAATCAAAGGACATCTCAAAAAACACGGTGTTTTAAATTTTGAACAGATTTTTGAGATTGTCAAAATCGTGCGTTATTTTCGTTACTTTAAAAACCGTGAACTTGAGGGTCTTATCGGGGAGTGGATGGACAGGTTCATCATCCCAGAGCAGTTTTTGGAGATAGAAAAATATTTTACGCATGACGGAAAATTTGAAGAAAATCTGGATGAAAACCTTTTTCAGCTCTCCCAAAAAATAGCAGAGCATAAAAACAACATCTCAGGTGCCCTCAAACGAATGATGTCAAGTTCCAAACTTGCAGGCTACCTTGTTGATACACAGATTCACTTCATAAACAATGAAGAGTGTCTGCTTGTGCGCGGCGGATTTAACCATGTCCTAAAAGGTGCCATACTTGGCAGAAGTACCGGTGGATTTTTTTATGTCGCACCTGACAGCGTCCTTAAATCAAAAGAGCAGATTCGTTTTATAGAACAAGAGCGTGAAGCGATATTTTACGAATATTCCAAAGAGTTTTCACAAAAACTTTATGAGCTCCAGCCTTTTATCAACTTTATAGACAAAGAGTTTACAAAGTTTGACAACTATCAGGCACGGGTTCTTTTTGCAAAAAGCAAAAACCTGCAACTCATCAAAAGCAAAAAAGATACAAAAATAGTACTGAATAATTTCATTCACCCGGCTCTGCATAATGCAAAGCCAATCAATGTTGATTTTTCAAAAAATATTTTAATGATAACAGGGGTCAATGCCGGCGGAAAAACCATGCTGCTAAAGTCCATATTGGCGGCTGCTTTTATGGCAAAGTATATTATTCCTATGCAACTGAATGAGACAAAGTCACATATAGGCAATTTTAAAGCTATACAGGCCATCATAGATGATCCGCAAAATGTCAAAAATGACATCTCGACTTTTGCCGGCAGAATGCAGCAGTTTTCCCGTATATTTGAGTACAAATCTGCACTCATCGGAGTAGATGAGATAGAACTCGGAACAGACTCTGATGAAGCGGCAGCCCTTTTTAAGGTCATTCTCGATGATTTAATCAAGCGTGGGCAAAAAGTCGTTGTAACAACCCACCACAAACGGCTTGCGGCATTGATGGCCGACCGTGATGATGTGGAGTTGATGGCAGCCATCTATGATGAAGAGCAGCGAAAGCCGACTTATGAATTTATGCAGGGTATCATAGGCAAAAGTTACGCATTTGAAACGGCCAGCAGATATGGCATTTCCAACAACATTGTCAATGAGGCGAAGAAAGTCTACGGTGACAATTCGGAAAAACTTTCACTCTTGATTGAACGTGGTTCACAGCTTGAACGCGAACTCAGACAAAAACATCAAAAAGTCGATGAAAAACTGGATGAAATTTATAAAAAAGAGCATGCACTCAAAGAGCAAAAAGAACAGCTTTTGCGTGAACTTGAAAAAGAAAAAGCAGCACTCAAACACTCGTATGATATTGCCATAAACGAAGCCAAAAATGCAGCACGTGCAGGCGATGTCAAAGAGATTCACCGTGCGATGAACAAAGCAAACAAAAAATTGCCAAAACAGACACAAAAAGAGGACAAAAGAAATATAGAGTTTAAAGTCGGTGACAAAGTCAAATATCACTCCCAAAAAGGGACAATTGTCTCCATGAAGGGGAAAAATGAAGCCACCATAGAAGTGGACGGTATGCGGGTTCGCGTCAAAACAAAACATCTCAAACACACCCAAATCATTCAGCCAAAACCGACGACAAACCTGAGCTTGCATGTAGAGAAAAAAGCAGGACTCAAATGTGACCTGCACGGTTTAAGAGCCGAAGAAGCCTGTGAAGTCTTAGACAAATTTCTCAGTGATGCCCTTATCAACGGCTGGGATGAAGTTATCGTCTATCACGGCATAGGCACAGGAAAACTTTCTTATGCCGTCAAAGAGTTTTTAAAACGCCACCCGCGAGTGAAAAAATTTGAGGATGCACCCCAGCATATGGGTGGATTTGGAGCAAAGGTAGTACATCTGTAATGGCAAAATCAGTTGCAATCATCGGAGGCGGTGCGAGTGGGCTTCTATGTGCCATCTTTTGTGCAAAAGCAGGTTTACATGTAACGCTGTTTGAACAAAACACAAAACCGGCAAAAAAAATCCTCGTTTCAGGAAACGGACGCTGCAATATCACAAACAAAAATTTACATGTAAACGATTTTTTTTCGCAAAATCCCGCCTTTGTAGCGTATGCTTTGAAAAACTTCGGTTTTAAAGAGTTTGAAAAATTTACAAGTTCCATTGGACTGCTCTTACATGTAACGGATGACGGCAGAGCCTATCCGCTGAGTAATGAAGCAAAAAGTGTTGCAAAGATTTTTGTAGAGTATGCGCAGAGTCTCGGTGTGACTTTTCATACAGAGCATAAAATCACAGATATAAAAAAACTTACAGACAGTTATGACAGTGTTGTTGTGGCAAGCGGTTCGCGTGCTGCTTCTCATCTGGGAGGCAATGCCGATGCCGAGGGATTTGCAAAGGCATTTGGGCACACTGTCATTGAAGCCTATCCCTCTTTGGTACAACTGCACTTAAATTCAAAAACAGCCCATAAAATGAGCGGGGCAAAACTCAATGCCGAAGTCACTTTGCTTGTCAATCATCAAAAAGAGCTTACATGTAACGGCGATGTGCTTTTTACAAACTACGGTGTTTCCGGTTTTGCCATTTTAGATATTTCCCAGCGTGCGTCTGAAGCACTTTTAGAATATGCAGCGGTAGATATTTCCATAAACCTGCTCCCTGAATTTAACGCACAAAAACTCTCGACACATCTCTTACATGTAAAGAAAAACATGTCTGCATTTACACTCTTGGATATACTTGTCGGTTTAGTCCCCAACAAAATTGCAAACGGCGTGTTAGAAGCCTTACATGTAAAGCCTGAGAGTAAAATTTTGGACACAAAGCTTTCAAAAAAAATAGCAAATCTTATGCTCAACTGGCGGTTTGAAGTGACAGATACCCATGGATTTCGTCATGCAGAAGTCAGCGGTGGCGGCATAAACACCCTTGAAATCAATGAAAAAACATTTGAATCAAAAAAACAAAAAAATCTCTACTTTATCGGGGAATGTCTCGATGTTGTCGGGAGACGCGGAGGCTATAACTTTGCTTTTGCCTGGGCAAGCGGATATTTAGCAGCACAGGATATAATTAAAAAACAAATTCCACACAAAGAGAGTAAAAGATGAAACGAACACTAGGACTTGTAGCACTGATGACTGCACTGAATTTATTTGCGATTACAGTAGGAGAAAAGCCCAAAGAAGCAACTCTTGAAAAAGAAAACGGCGGCTACGCTAAAGACGGTTCCCCCTGGAATTCCAACAGCATAAAAGAGAAAGTCTATGTTATGTTTTATGTCGATCCGGATGAAAAAGATGCCAATGAAGCCTTCTCTGAGGCACTCAAGAAAAAAGACTACAGAAAGAGAGGAGCGTATGGCAGCATTGCCATTGTCAATCTTGCCGCAACATGGAAACCGAATTTCATTATAGAATCTCTTTTAAAAAGCAAACAAAAAGAGTTCCCTGATACGATTTATGTAAAAGACAAAAACAAAGTTCTTGTCAAAGAGTGGAATCTGGCCGATGACAGTTCTGACATTATCATATTTGACAAAAACGGCAAAGTGCTCTTTTACAAAGCAGGAAAAATGAGCAAAGAGGATATGCAAAAAGCATTTACAGTGATTGAGGAAAATTTATAAAATGAATAACGAAATCGGTATTCTCAGCCTGAGTCTCAAAGATTTATTTACAAAAAAGATGCTGATATACTCCCTGATGCCTTTTATAGTCAGTATGCTTATACTCTACATTCTTTTTTTTATTGTTGCAGGCTTGGGTGTTGACCAACTTACGACTATGGAAGTGCAAACTACACAGACTACGATAGAAAACGGCATACCTCATACGGAAAGTTTTCAAGCCACACTCGCAGGCACAGGTATCATGAAGTTTTTGATGAGCAGCGCACTGACTTCGTGGATAGCCACTTTTCTCATCTATACCATAGGCGGATTGATGACGCTGTATGCTTCCATATTTGTCGCTTTGCTTATCATTGGCTTTTTAACCCATGCAATTTTAAAAGAACTGCAGCAAAGGCACTACCAGGATGTGCAAATGATAGGCTATTCAAATGCAATCGAAGGGATATTTTTAACACTAAAGTGGATACTTATCATGATACTGCTCTTTTTTGTTTTTATTCCTCTGTATTTCATCCCCGTTATCAATATTGTGGCGTTTAACTTTCCACTCTATTACTTTTTTCATAAAATGCTGACCTATGATGTCTCTTCGGCCATCTGTACCAAAGAAGAAGCAATGAAAATCAAGTTTTTTCATGCAAATACCCTGCGGCTTAAAACACTCGGACTCTATCTGCTCTCACTCATCCCTTTTGTCATCTTTTTCGCATCGGTATTTTATGTCATCTATCTCGGACACAGTTATTTTATAGAAACCAGAAAATTACGCAATGAAAGCTAATATGACATTCTATCCGGAATCGGTACTTCAGTGCCGACTGTTGCTGCTTTCCTGCCACTCCCAGCCCACCCTAAAGGATGGGTTCCGAAAAAACTGCATATTCTCTCGGAATCGGTACTTCAGTGCCGACTGTTGCTGCTTTCCTGCCACTCTCAGCCCACCCTAAAGGATGAGTTCCGAAAAACTACTCTTCCTCTTTATCCTCCGCCTGCATCACCATTTTTCTGTAGGCTTCATCTTTTGCAACCATGCCGGCTTCATATAAAAACTGGCTTGGTACAAAGTTCTGTTTTTTAATTTTGTCATATTTTGCATAACTCAAATAGAGTATGTCTTTTGCACGCGTGACCGCCACATAAAAAAGTCGGCGCTCTTCATCAAGACTTCCGCCTCTCTGCATCAGTTTTCTGTTTGGGAAACGTCCGTCCATCAAATCTATCACATAAACTTCTTTGTATTCAAGCCCTTTACTTGCATGTACACTCAGCAAATTCACTCCCTCACCCTGAGTCAAATCGGATGAGCCTAAAATCATCGCATTTAAAAAGCGTTCATGCTCCGAATAAGGTTTTGAAAGTTCTTCCAAAAGCAGTGTTTTTCTCTGGATTCGGCTCAAAGCTTCTGTTTTTTGTTTCTCATCAACAGAGCCGTCTTTTAGCGTGGCTCTTTTTGTTGCCAAGACATCGGCTATATACATGTAAAGTGCGGAATTGGCGATTTTTTTCACTACTGTTTTTGGCTGTTTGATTCCTTTCAAATCACGGAACAGCAGATAAAAATTATGTAAAAAGGTCGCACTCTCTTTTGTCAGTTTGGGATGTTTGAGCACCGGGTTTTTCATAAATTTCGCTTCAAAACCGAGTTTTGCATATTTTCCCACGGCACCAAGTTCCAAAAAGTCATCAAATAGCCCAAGTTGATGGTTGAGTTTACGCTTTTCAAAAGGGTTTTTTACAGATTCATCCGCCGCATAGAGTCCGTAAAAAATACTCCCCTGCCCCAAATATTTAAGAGCAGTATACAACTCTTTTGCCATGGCAGAACCTATGCCCCGTGCAAATTCAAACAGATGAATAAATGCCATCATATCCGACTCATTCACAAGCAGAGTGTATAAATCTAAAATTGCTTTAATCTCACGCGAATCAAAAAAACTTGTGCCGCCTTTACGCTTGCAGGGAATGTCAAGCTCACGCAGTCCTACCTCTATGCCGTCAGCCGAAGAGTTGTTACGAAAGATGACGGCTATCTCTTCTCTTGGCGTTTGCGTATCACGAATCATCGCAGCCATGGCATGATACTGGTCAAACAGCTCATCAAATGCCAAAAGTTTTGGCGCCTGTGCATCATAAATACGGGTCACTTCCAGCTTTTTAGGATAAATCCGCTCATTATGCTCTATCACCTTGTTTGCAAGTGAGAGAATAGGCACGGAAGAGCGGTAGTTTTTTGTCAGTGTATGCACAACGGCATCGGGATATTTTGTCGTAAAAGAGCCTATGATGCCGATGTCTGCGCCGTTAAAAGCATAAATGCTCTGGTCGTAGTCTCCCACACAAAAGAGCGAAGGCGGATTCATGGCATCTATGAGCGTTCCCTGCAGAGCATTGGTGTCCTGATACTCATCCACCAAAACCTCTTTATATCCAAGCTCGTCATTTTTGCACATTTCTCTAAAATTCAAAAGCAGATCGTTAAAGTTTAAAAAACCGTACTCTTTTTTCAAGGCTTCAAATTCATCGACTATATCGGCATATATCATGGCAAAAAGTTCATGCTCAGGATAATTCTCGATAAGCCAGTCTTCAAAATTGTTTTTCAGCTCTGTGTTTTGATAAAAAGAGTACAAATCATACAGATAATTTCCGCCGTAAGGCTGTACTTCTGCTTCTATATGCATAAAGGAACGCTTCTCAAAAACAGAACGAAAAAGTGTTTTGAGCTCTCGCTGCTGCTTGAGTACGACTCTTTTGTCTCTTTTTTTCAGCCATCTGTAGCTTACAGCATGAAAAGTTCCCGCGTCTATTTTTTTGGCGACACCTGCACCAAAATACTCCCCGACCCGTGCCACCATCTCTGCGGCTGCTTTATTGGTAAAGGTAAGCAGTAAAATTTCATTGGGAGCGATTCCGTTATTTAAAAGATACCCTATTCTGCCGACAATAGTCGAGGTTTTTCCCGTTCCGGCAGAGGCAATGATGAGATTTTTACTGTGAGGAGATGTTGCAGCGGCATATTGTTCTTTATTTAATCGGGACAACGGCATAAACAAACTCCTTGGGCAAAAATTTTAAGAGTGTGATTATACTTATTTATTGTTAAATTTATTTGTGATATGCTAAAATCATTTAAATTAAATATTCTAAGGCAAGCAATGGAAGAAAATAAAAAAATATTAGAGATTGTTTCGAATGAGGCAAAAAACTCTATCGCACAGATTCCTGTTGTTACACCTACTATTTATGCTTCAGTTTTTTCAGACTTTGCCAAGAAAAACAATCTTGAAATAGAAGATGAGGAGAGTCTTTCAAGAAAGATTATAGAAACTGAATGCTCACGATTTACAACTTTACAAAATGAAACATCCAAAAATGTACAGACATTAAGTGAAAATACGAACAGGGCCATTCATGCTATTGAAAAAAAAGATGAAAAAATTCTCAATCAGGTACTGCAAGAGACGCAATATCTTCGTCAGGAAATTGAAAAACTCAAAGAATCTGTTTACAAAGACGAACTGACCCACGCATATAACAGAAAATGGCTTCACGATACTCACCTGGACCCACTTGGCAATGCTTTTGTGCATAACGGAACACTTGCTATTATAGATCTGAACTATTTTAAGCAGGTGAACGATACATATGGCCATATTATCGGTGATAAAGTTTTAATATATCTGACAAATGAACTGAAAAAATTAAAAATCCCTGTCGTACGCTACGGTGGTGATGAATTTATCATACTCTTTGGAGACAGTGTCTCCGAGGAAAAAGCAAGCTCTTTTTTACATAAAATCAGAGAAAATGTTCTTGGCAAAAAATTAAAAGCACACAACGACACTTTTCGTGTCAGTTTTTCATTTGGTGTAACCAAATTTAAAAAAAATGATCTCCTGCCACAGGTTATAGAAGTAGCTGATACAAATATGTACAATGACAAGATAGAGATAAAAAAAAGAGTCACAGGCATATAGCAGTTTCTAAGCAAATACTCACCTCTTTTTGGATATAATCGCGCAATTTTAATTTAGATAATTTAAGGCGCGCACTATGTCAGACAACAAATACAATCCACAAGAAACCGAAAACAAATATTATAAAATTTGGGAAAAAAGAAAATACTTCGAAACAGACGGAAACAAAGCCATACAAGAAGAAGGAAAAAACTTCTCTATTATGATGCCACCGCCAAATGTAACAGGACGACTGCATATCGGGCATGCTCTTACCTTTACACTCCAAGACATCATTACCCGATACAAACGCATGGACGGCTATAAAACACTTTGGCAGCCGGGAACAGATCATGCAGGAATTGCCACACAAAATGTTGTTGAAAAACAGCTTTTGGAACAGGGACTCACCAAAGAAGAGATAGGACGCGAAGCATTTTTGGAGCGTGTCTGGGCATGGAAAGAAGAATCTGCCGGCATAATGACAGAACAACTCCGTAAAATGGGGGTAAGTCCTGCCTGGGAGAGAGAGCGCTTTACCATGGATGAAGGTCTGCAAAAGTCAGTCAAAGAGGCTTTTGTCCATCTCTACAATGAAGGTTTGATTGTTCGCGGAAACTACATGGTAAACTGGTGTACACATGACGGAGCCCTCTCAGACATCGAAGTAGAACACGAAGAAGAAGATGGCAAGTTTTACCACATGCTCTATCATTTTGCAGATGGCAGCGGCAGTGTTGAAGTGGCTACTACACGACCTGAAACCTATTTTGGAGATACTGCCGTCATGGTACACCCTGATGATGAGCGCTACAAAGACATCATAGGAAAAGAGGTTGTTTTACCACTTCTTGAGAGAAAAATAAAAATCATCGCTGATTCGTATGTTGATATGGAATTTGGAACAGGTGTCGTAAAAGTAACGCCTGCACATGACCAAAATGACTACGAAGTCGGGAAGCGTCATGATTTGGAATTTATTACGGTTTTTGATGAAAAAGGTATTTTAAATGACTATGCCGGAGAGTTTAAGGGTATGGAACGCCTTGAAGCAAGAGAGCCTATTGTAAAAAGACTGCAAGAAGAGGGTTATATCGTTAAGATAGAAGACCATAAACACCAGGTCGGACACTGTTACCGATGTAAAAACGTTGTAGAGCCTTACATTTCAAAACAGTGGTTTGTCCGCAAAGAAGTGGCAGACAAATCCATAGAAAAAACAAATGCAGGCGAAGCACAGTTTTTTCCACCGCACTGGATAAACTCCTATAACTCCTGGATGGGTGAACTGCGTGACTGGTGTATAAGCCGTCAACTCTGGTGGGGACATCAGATTCCTGTTTTTTACTGTGGAGATTGTGACCATGAATGGGCAACAGAGAATGAGCATCCGACAGAGTGTCCAAAATGTGCTTCAAAAAACATTTCGCAAGATCCTGATGTGCTTGACACCTGGTTTTCTTCTGCTTTATGGCCTTTTTCAACTTTAGGCTGGGGAAATGGCGATACAGAGATGGACAGACTCTTTCAATCACAGGATATGAAAGATTTTTATCCAAATTCTCTGCTTATTACCGGTTTTGACATTTTATTCTTCTGGGTTGCAAGAATGATGATGATGGGTGAGCATTTCATAGGAGAACTGCCGTTTAAGCACATCTATCTGCATGCACTTGTGCGTGACGAACACGGTCAGAAAATGAGCAAATCAAAAGGCAATGTCATTGATCCGCTTGATATGGTCAACAAATACTCTGCAGATATTTTACGTTTTACCCTGGCTGTTTCTGCGGCACAGGGACGTGATATACGCATGAGTGTTGACAAACTCGAACAAAACCGTAACTTTACAAACAAACTCTACAATGCAAGCAAATACCTGCAGATGAATGGTGATACTTTTCCTGATATGGAGAGTTTTTGTGTTGAGACCGACCTTGGCCGTTACATGATGAGCCGTCTGAATTTTGCCACAAAAGAGGTTCGTACCTATCTTGATGAGTACAAGTTTAACGATGCCGCCCTTACAATGTACCGTTTTTTATGGAATGAATTTTGTGACTGGGGAATTGAGCTGAGTAAAGCGGACAAAGCATCTATCATAGAACTTGGTGCAATTTTCAAAGAAGCCATGAAACTGTTGCATCCGTTTATGCCGTTTATCACAGAACATTTATACCATGAACTCAGCGGCACTTCTTTGGAAAATGCTGATTCTATTATGATTAAGAAATTTCCTCACAAAACAAAACAGCGTAAAGAAGAAAAAACATTTGAAATCATTATGGATGCCATTGTCTCTATTCGCCGTGCAAAAGTCTTGGTTGATTTGGCAAATCAGAAAATCCAAAAAGCCTATGTCAAAATTGATGGTCTGAGCGATAAAGAAAAAGAGATGATGCTGCCTTACATCGCCAAACTTGCGAAGGTTGAAAACATCGAATTTACCGATACAAAAATAGAAAATGCGGTCAGTGACATCGCAGACAGCTGTGAGACATTTATTCCGACAGACTCTATTGATTTAACGCCGATTATCAACAAACTGACAAAACAGGATGAAAAACTCCAAAAAGAGATAGGCAAACTGAACGGTATGCTGAGTAACGAACGCTTTGTTGCGAATGCTCCTGCGGATGTTTTGGAAAAAAACCGTGAAGCCCTCAAAGAAGCAGAAGCCAAACGTGAAAAAGTTTTAGCACAATTAGATTCATTAAAGGCATAGTTTGTTTGACATAAGAAAATACACCTCTCCAAATATAAAAAACGACATTTTATCAGGACTTGTGGTGGCTGTTGCACTTGTTCCTGAAGCCATTGCTTTTAGCTTTATAGCAGGTGTCAGTCCTATTGTAGGACTTTATACGGCTTTTATCCTAGGTGTTATTACTGCACTTATCGGTGGAAAACCGGGAATGATCAGTGGAGCTACCGGCAGTGTCGCTGTTGTTATCGTCGGGCTTGTTATAGAAGCAAACCTAAAACTCACAGCACAGGGGTTTAGCGCAGATGAGCTTTACTTCCATATGCTCCACTATGTTTTGCTGGCAACCATCATAGCAGGACTTATTCAGGTTGCAGTAGGCGTGCTCAAATTTGGAAAGTTCATTCGTCTTGTTCCCCAACCTGCTCTGTATGGTTTTGTAAACGGTCTGGCAATCGTTATTGCCATGGCACAGTTTAAATTCTTTGAAGGACAGGGTTTAAACATGTATGTTATCGTAGCCGTTACCATGTTTATCATGTACTTCTTGCCAAAATATACAAAGGCGGTTCCCTCAGGACTTGTTGCCATTGTCCTTTTAACACTTGTCGTGTATTTTACGCATTTAGACACACTCACCGTCGGAGCCTTGGCCGATTTGTCAGAGTTTAAAGGCAAACTGCCGCATCTCATTATTCCCGATACGCTTTTTAGTCTGGATGCCATTATAATGGTACTTCCTTATGCCGTCATCATGGCGCTTGTCGGTCTTATAGAATCACTCTTGACGCTTGCAGTTTTAGATGAAATGAGTGGAACAAGAGGCAGTGGAAATCAGGAGTGTATCGCACTTGGAACCGGAAACATCGCCTGTGGATTTTTTGGTGGTATGGCGGGATGTGCAATGATTGGGCAGAGTATCATCAACTATACATCAGGCGGTCTTGGACGGCTCTCCTCATTTACGGCGGCTGTCGGTCTTTTGATCTTGGTCATTTCTTTAACAGATGTTTTAAATGCCATTCCGGTCGGTGTTCTTGTGGGCATTATGTTTATGGTGAGTATCGGTACCTTTGAATGGTCAAGTTTTTCGCATCTCAAACACATGCCAAGAGCCGATGTTTTTGTTATGGTCGTTGTGACAATTATAACAGTTGTAGAAGATTTGGCTGTTGCAGTCATAGCCGGTGTTATCATCTCTGCACTTGTATTTGCATGGAAGCATGCACGCATCTGGGCAAAAACACATACCGAAGCAGACGGCACAAAAGTATACGAGCTTGAAGGTCCGCTCTTTTTTGCAAGTGCCACAACTTTTTCAGATAATTTTGACATTCAAAATGATCCGCCAAAAGTTGTCATTGATTTTAAAAATGCAAGAGTATTGGATTTTTCCGGTGTCGAAGCCATTGATTCTCTCGTAAAAAAATACGAAGATGCCGGAAAAAATCTTCTTTTGCGCCATCTAAGTGATGACTGTAAAAAAATCATGAAAAAAGCCGGACCGCATTGCAGTTATGAAGAAGATGATCCGACATACAAGGTTGCTATTAATTATTAAATCATGTTTCAATGTGAAACATGATTTTAACTTTTAACATTTTCCTTACATGTAATGATATCTTTTAATCTATATCAGCATATCATTAAAGCATGAATTTAAAATCTTTGCAGATAAAAATTGTCCTTATTTTTTCTCTTCCTGCCCTTGCATTACTTTACTTTTCCTATTCTTTGGTAAATGAAAACTATATCAAATATAAGAACAGTACTTCCTATGCATTCTCTGCAAAACAAACAAAAATTCTCAGTAAACTCATTCATAATTTACAGCTTGAAAGAGGACTGAGTGCAGGGTATCTTGTTTCAAAAGACGAAATAATCCGAAAAAATTTGGAAAAACAGTATATCCATACAGACAGTGCCTATCAGGATCTGATTCACTTTTCTAATGCATATCAGTATTTTAAAAAGCAGTTTCATTCTATTACGGCAGTAAGAAGAAAAGTTCTTACAACACAAATCAGCTTTTGGGATGAAATGCAATACTATAACACCCTCAATAAAGAGCTGCTTCAGGCCATTACTGCACTGATGCATGATTTAGAATCAAAATCATATAACGGCAAAGCCCTTATTGAACTTCAAAAACTTAAAGAGTATTTGGGACAGGAAAGAGCGTATGTTTATAACCAGATACTCGCTCCCAAAAAAAATGAAAAGTATATACACTATATTCATCTCCTGCAGGAAAAAGAGAAAAAGCTTCAGACTGTTTTTTACATATGTGCTTCCAAGAACACACAAAATATTTTTAGACAACTCATACAAAAAGAGACTGTACAAAAAACAGCTGCCTTAAGAACAATGTTTTTTCAGGATAAACTCTCATCCAAAGAAGATGCAAAAATATGGTTTCAGACTGCTTCACAATACATTACACAACTTTACAATGTGTCAAGACACATTCTCAATACCATTGTAACCGAGGCCCTGCAGACACAAAAAGATATAAAACAGGTTTTTACATATACAATTATCTTATGGATTCTCTCTTTTATCTCTTTTTTTCTCTTCCTCTATTATATCAATGTCCTGATCAAAAAAGAGGACAAACTTCTTGCAAAAATACGTATTGCATCTCATACATTCGACTCACACGAGGCTATAGTCATTACTGACAAAAACGGTGTTGTTCTTGAAGTCAATAAATCTTTTACCAGAATTACAGGATATAAAGCAGATGAGATTATAGGACAGACGACCAAAATACTCAAATCAGGCAAACACACTAAAGAATTTTATGCCGACATGTGGCATCAGCTCCTTACATCCGGACAATGGAAAGGTGATATTTACAACAAACGCAAAAACGGTGAAATTTATCCCGAAAGACTTTCCATAACGGCTATCAAAGATAAAAACGGTGAAATAATAAACTTTATAGCACAGTTTTATGATATTTCAGATCTAAGAAATGCGCAGGAAGAGGCTCAATATCAGGCAAACCATGATTTTCTTACAGGACTGATGAACAGAAAAGCCTTATTGCAAAGACTGCATGAAGAGAATGCAAAAGCCATCAGACATAACTTCATTCATGCCTTTTTATTTATTGATCTGGACAATTTCAAGCAGGTGAATGACACCTATGGTCATCATGTCGGAGATGAATTACTCATTCAGGTCTCACACAGACTGCGAAGTATTTTAAGAGAAGAAGATATCCTTGCCAGAATAAGCGGCGATGAATTCACCATCATCTTAGTCAATATAGCAGACAACAAAGAAGCAGCCAAAGAGTATGCACAAAAAAAATGTCAAGCTATCATCAAAGCTCTTTCTGCGACATTTGTCATTGAAGGCAATGAAGTTCATATTGGAGCAAGTATCGGTATCAAGATATTTCCGGATGAAAAGCATAATATAGAAGACATAATGAATGATGCAGACAAAGCTATGTATGTTGCGAAGAAAAACGGAAAAAACAGTTGTGCTCTTTATGATGAGGCATAAAGCCTACTTTACATACACAAAACTCTCAGGCATGACAGATCTGTATTTTGGTATGGTTTCTCCCAAAGAAGCATTTATGTATGTCGGGTCTGCCACAACATATCTTTGACCTGACACCTCTACACTCTCCCCTGCCATAGGTACATGTAAAGCAGTACTCATATGATCTTTATACTTAACACCCACAATACCAATACCAAATAAATCTTTAACCAAACGGGCATACAATACAGCTCTGTCTTCGCAATCTGATTTTTCATAATAAAGCGTTTCCTCTGCAAACATAACTTTTTCTCTACCAAACTGTTCCTGGTCACGTTCATATATAAAAGCTTTTTGTACAAAATGCAGTACAAAATCCAAAGCTTCACTTGCTTTTTTGTTCTCAGTATATTTCTTGATATCACTTGCTATGTCTTTATATGTCTCATATTCCAAAGGTACATTGAAAAAAACTTTATATTCCACCTGAGGATATGTTTTCATAAAATCAATGAGATTTTGGTTATACCGATAAGAAAAAGTGTAAACTTTTCCATGTTCTTTGAAAGAAACAGTTTTTGTTTGGATTTTTTTTGCAAGGAGAGGAAGTGTTTTTAACGTAAAATCAAGCACTTTTGTTGCATTCGGATAATCATTTTTGTAAGTATAGACTTTGGCAATATTTTCTTTGTTATATTTAGAAATGACATAAAATTTTCTATTATCCAGGGTATAGTTTGGTGTAGAGTAGATCTTGCCTTTGACACTGTGAAGCAGAACTATATGTTTGTCTGCACCCAAAGCCACGCGGACCCTGTAGCCAAGCTTATTCAACAAGAACCAGCTCAACAACTTTTCATTATCCGGTCCAGGAAAAAGAGTATAGGAGAGTCTGTTTATTAAAAGATAGACTCCCCAGTCATTGAGATGCATCTCTTTACATGTATTCTCAATCTCATACAAAAGACCATCATAATCACTTGTCGCCACAACACTGAAAAAATTTTCAATCCCCTTTTGTGTTCTGGGGTAAAAGTTGGCGTTTTTTATTTTCTTATCAACATCAAATCCAAAAGTTGTTCCAAAAAATTCAAAAACTGTATTGTCAGCTTTTATTTTTTTTCCCTGTGGAGCGGATTTTTTCTCAGCAAAAGGTTTTATTTTTATTACTAAATTCGGACCGACACCTCGAACTTTTTTTTGATGCAATGCCGGCAAACTCTTTGGTTTTTTCTTTTTGTATAAGGGTGTTGAGATATACGCACTGTATTCTTCCCACTGCTGCTGAAGATATTTGTTGAATTCACTGTCTTTTTTATCTTTGAAGCTGTTAAAAGATCCCGTCTGCACCTTTTTAAACTCTGCAAAACTCCCTGCATATACAGAACTTAAAAAAAGCGCTGTAAGAAGACTAAAACGGCCAAATTGATTGAACAATTTTCGTCCCCCATCCCTGTTTTGTAGCACGATCCATATCTCCCTCAGTTTTATATAATATTTTTGCATCACTGATTTGTGTAGAGTTAATTCTGTTATATTGATCTATATCATATGGACGGATCACACCGCTTAACTGAATTATCTGCTTCTGGTCATCTATCAAAATTTCTCTTTTTCCGGAAATATAATAATTTCCGTTTTTTAAAATTTTTACAATTCTTGCCGAAATAGTTGTTGTAAAGCTTGCATCCTTTGTTGCACTTCCCGATCCCTTATAGTTACTGTTTGATGTAGAGTTAAAACCTACATTCGTAAATCCGTTCAAGTCTGCTACTTTGGAGTTTACAGCAGAATTGAGACCTGTGCTTGAAAACAATCCTCCTCCAAGTGTACTTGTATCAGCCTCTTGCAGCTGCTTTGTACCGGTATTTGAACTTTGTGCAGTTTCTGAAATAACTACAGTCACAATATCACTGACATGCATAGCCTTGTGATCTGAAAAAAGAGGATTTTCTCCCTGGCCAAATATACTGCCGGTAGAAGCAAAGGCCTGTTGTTCTTCTTTTGCAGGCATCTGTTCAACATAGGCAGGCGGTTCAAAATTTATCTCGGGATCAGTTAAGTTTGCTGTACATCCGCTAAAAAACACCACAACGCAGAGCAATACAAAAGCAGTCAATTTTATTTTTTTCATAAAGAGTTTTCCATTACATGTCTTAATTTTGTTATAATACTAGCAATTTCAGTTCCATAAAAACAAAGGATTTTACAAATGTCATTAAAAGAAACAATTAATCAAGATGTAAAAAATGCTATGAAAGCAAAAGATACAAAAAAAAGAGATGCGCTTCGTCTGCTGACAAGTGCTTTTAAACAGATAGAAGTCGATGAGCGAAAAGAGCTTAGTGATGAAGATGTCATAAAAATTATTCAGACACAGGTAAAACGCAGAAATGACGCGGCAAGCCAGTACAAAGATGCAGGTCGTGAAGATTTAATGCAAATAGAACTTGATGAAATTGCCTACTATGAAATCTATCTGCCAAAACAGCTCAGTGAGGAAGAACTGCAAAAAGAGGTAAAAGCCATCATAGAAAAAACAGGTGCTTCGAGCATGAAAGATATGGGAAAAGTTATGGGTATGGCAAGTAAAGAACTAGCCGGTCGTGCTGATGGCAAACGCATCAGTGATGCAGTCAAAAAAGCCTTGGCTTAGATCTTACCAGTCATCCAGGACGAAGCCCTTTGGCTCCTCTTGGTTGGCTTTTTCTACTTCGATATTTTCATTTATTTCAGGTGTAACAACTTTTTTTACTTCTGTTTTTTTCATCTGCTCTTCAAACTGCAATTCCAAACCTTTACTCGTCATGATAAAGCCGTTTACATGTAACTTGCCGTCGTGAATCTGCTTGTGATGATCTTTACACAAAGGTACAAGATTATGCTTGTTATCTTTGTGAAAATGTCCTATAAAACCTGCACCGTCAGCCAGTGATTTTTGCGATATATGATGCACATCTTCTGCCACCGCACCGCAGATAACACATTTGGTCACATAAAGCTCTTTGTTATACTTGGATTTTTTCTTCTTCACAAGCAGTTCAAGCTCATCATAATCATTGGCAAGACGTTTTCTGATGGCATTGGCATTTTCCAAAAATTCATTGTCCATATGGAGTGATTTTGCAAACTCCAGTCCATAGATACTGCTGCCACTTCCGGCCTGAAGCACACGGTTAAATATCAGCTTGTCATTTTCTTCATCATACTCCACACTTAAGTGCAAATCTACAACATTGTCAAGCGAGGTAATTTCATCCATCGTTGAGAGTTGATGCAGGTGAGTTGCAAACAAAAACAGACATCGGGTATGTGAGAGCTTCTGTATGGCTGCGGCGACAATGGCAACGCCTGAGAGCGTTTCTGTACCATGGCTTATCTCATCACCCAGAACAAGTGACTTTACAGTTGAACGGTTGAAAATATTTTTGAGTTCGAGCATCTCCACTGCAAAGGTAGAGAGCCCTTTTGCCAAATTGTCTTTTGAAACTATACGTGTAAAAAGAGAATCAAAAATGCTGAATTTCATCACCGCAGCACTCACAAAAAAACCTGACTGCGCCATAAGAACTGCGATGCCTATACTCTTCATCAAAGAAGATTTTCCGCTTGAATTTATACCGTATAAAAGGACTCCGTTGATGTCATGTCCGTCATGCACAGCCACATCAAGCATCACCGTTTTTGGATGCGGCAGATCCATATAGTCACGTTCTCCCATCACAATATCATTGGGAACATACAGCCCGCCCCGCTCCTGCACTTCTATCAGAGGGTGACGCAGCTGCATAATCTGCATAAAGTTTTCATCCTCTTTTGTATCCACTATCATCGGTCTTGAATGTTTGTACTCCTGTGCCACTTTTGAAGAACTCACACCTACATCCAAATCTGCCACATAGCTGATAACTCTGTCAAAAAGAAGAGAATAGCGTCGCTCAAACAGTGCCTGGAGCTGTATATAACGCTCTTTTACCAGCACAACAATTTTACGGCGGTTTTTCATAATATTGTCAGAGAGTTTATCGGTAAAAGCCGAAGTGATTTTGACATTGTTAGTCAGTTTTTTTACATTGAATTCTGCAAACTCTTCACGTTTTTTAAATTCACTCTCAATGAGAGAAAATCTGTTTTTACTCAAAGAGATGTAGTAGCCCTCTTTTTCTAAAAGTCCCAGGCTTACAAGCTTTGTCGAACTGTTGGCATTGACGCTGCTCAGCAGTGTCTCAATCTTGTGTATTATATCTTCAAAAGCAACCATCATAACGGCATTTTCTTTTACCAGAGTATCTATGGCTTCATCGACACCGCTCATCAAAAAGTTTTCATCTACCGTTGCATTGGTAAAACGCCGTGATATGTCCAAATCTATCGTTTTTGTTATATCACGAAGAAACTCTTCCACTTCGCTTTCATGAAAAGGTGTTTTTTGGATTTTATGTTTTTTGACATAGAGCATCAACTCTTTGACACTTACCATAGAGTCATACATGTGATTCATCTCAAACGGATGCAGCCTGCCGAGTCTTAAACGGCGTGCAAGCCTCTGTATATCATATACTCCCCGCATCATCTCATCCAAATACCTTACATGGGAAGAGACTCGTTCTATCAAATTGTACCGGCGTTCGAGTTCATCCTCTTCCATTATAGGGTTGAGCAATCTCTCTTTTAAGAGTCTTTTTCCGATAGCCGTCGCACTTTTGTCAAGCATTTTTAAAAGTGTGAACTCTTTTCTGTCTTTGGAAATAATGCCCATCTGCTCCAGTGCATTGTTGCCCAGATACATAAAACGACGATTGTCTATAATCCGCGGCATCGCCATCTTTTGTACGATGTGATAATCATGTTCTATCACAAAATCAATAAGAATCGCCAAAGCTTCCGTAATCATAGGCGAGCGTTCCAAATCCAAATGCTCTATGGGTGAAAGCAAAGATTGAATCTGATACACCTCTTTAAAAAGCTCGTTTTGATACTCTATTTTTGCCCGTTTGTTGTTCACAGAGTAGTGATAATGTTCTGGAATTTCCAAATACTGCATCACATGACGCTGGTCATCAATTCCATCTAAAAAAGTCACAACAATTTCACTGGTTCGATAAACATTCAAAAGGTTAAAAACCTCATCAAGCGCATACGCCGGATCTTCACTTGTCCCATGCGTTTCATACAACCAGGTTTTTCCCGTGGTTACATCTATAGCAGCATAACCAACCGTATAAATATCACGAAATTTGTCAATCAAAATAGAAACAATGTAGTTGTCATCGTTGTCAACAATATGTTCAAAGTTGGTACCCGGAGAGACTATTTGGGAGATATATCGGCTGATTTTGGGAGGATTGCCTTTTTGTTTGACGACTATAACCGTATACTTCTGTTCCTGAATCAAACGGTTTAAATAACGCTCAAAAGAGACCGCAGGCACTCCGGCAAGCAGAGGATTTTTTTCAGAATTGTCTATTATTTTTTTATTTTTTTTCGTCAGTTGTATGTTTAGAAGCTCGGCAATCTCTTTGGCTTTTCCAATCTGTTCTTCATCATTATTGACTTCATACACTTCAAAAAAAGTACCGATTTCCATAAAAACAACAGTGTCTTTGCCATATTTCTGTTCAAAAAACCGCTGCAAATCAAAATATATCTGCGTTAAAAGTTTCTCTTTAGTATTTAATATTTTATCAACTTCTGATGATTGCATGGAACTCTTTTTAAATGTTTTAGTTGTAGTGTGATTATAACATAAGTATAATTTAAAAATAAGTTGAAGCGCAGGAGAGGGAAAGTACAGTATAGCTCCAAAAATACTATGAATACTTATTTAATGATATAATATTTTAATATTTTTTTGGAGATTATTATGGTTGTCCTGTGTAGTATAGATAAAAATGCATAAAATTTTTCTCCCTCTGCTTCTTTTATTTTCCAGCCTGTATTCTCACCAGTTGAGAGAGAACTATCTTAAAATAAGCTACAATAAAAAAACACAGGAACTCTTTGTAAACATAGAGGTAGAAACACGACCCTTTGAGCAGGCATATGAAAACCTTTTGGATGATAACAAAAACGGCATTATTTCTTTTAAAGAACTCCGCCATCATCAAACATATCTTTTTTCCTATATCAAAAAACATTTTATACTGCAAGAAAGCAACAAAGCACTTTCACTTAAAGATGCCAAACTTACTTTTCATCGCTATAAAAATCAAACTTATTTAACAATCGAAAAAAAATTTATAAATATTAAGCTCGAACAGTTAGTTTTGCATTACAGCCTCTTTTTTAGTATTGAAAAAAACCATAAACTACTCTTACACCTTGATGATACCCGTGGTGATTATGTTTTAAGCAATAATGATAGAATATATAAATTTTCTTCTTATCCTATGACACAACTGCAGAGAATGTATATATTTACAAAAACAGGTTTTTCGCATATACTTGACGGACTTGACCATCTTCTTTTTATTTTAATGATACTCTTGCCCAGTATTATGAAAGGAATAAGACACTCTAGTATAGAAATCTTAAAAATCATCACTACATTTACCCTGGCTCACTCCCTCACTCTTTTCCTTTCTGCTACAGGAATTTTGAAAGTAAATACAACTTTTATTGAAAGTTCTATTGCTCTGAGTATCTTAATTGTCTCCTTGCTGAATTACTTTGGAGATTATAAACATATCAATAAAAAAATTGTTTTTTTATTTGGACTACTGCATGGTTTTGGTTTTGCAAATGTATTGGAGATAGCAGGAATCAAAGACAGACTCTCTTTTATTGTAGCACTTTTTGGATTTAATTTTGGAGTAGAATTGGGACAGCTGTTAGTTGTTTTATTTTATTTACCCCTTTTGTATCTTATTTCTATCTCTAAATATAAAACAAATGGCATAAAACTCATAGCACTCTTTGCAGCACTGATCTCCGGCTATTGGTTTATGCAAAGAGTTGGGTTAGTGTAGTTGATTATAGTACTTGAGTGATGGCTTAAGAGAACCGTCTTTTCGTAAGACACCAAAATACTCCTCTGCTTCATTAAAGTAACCAACATGTCCGGGATAGTCAAAATAATGAAAAGTACCAAACAGTATGAGTTTTGACTCCTGTTTCATTTTTGGAAGTAGTTGTTCAAACCGTCTGTATACACTCTCTTGTATCTGTTCCCCTGCATTTCCATATGAGGAAACTGCCAAATAAGCAAGCATAGTCGGTTTTTTATACTTCTTATGAAGATACCTGGCAAAGGAGCATGCTCTGTCCGCAGTTTTAAGAATCTCTTCTTTAGAGTTCCTTGTAACTGCCCTCATCTCTTGAAATGCAATAAAATCAGCCTCTTTTGCTGCTCGCTTGAGTGAGGGATCAAAAAGTCTCCACTCTTCTGGTTCACTTATCTTCTCATAATCACCGAAATCTCCGACACATGGGCCGACAAGTACTTGAGAATCTTTACGCATTATCTTGTAACTTTTTAAAAAAACATCATTCATTCCATCCCATTTCTCAGTACCACTCATATTATACTCAGGATTTAAAACAACTATTTTCTGTCCATCAAGTTTTTTCAAATAATTTAAAAATTTTCTCAGTGCAACAAAATACTCTTTTTTATTCTTCTTGATATACTCTATGCAAATATCATCTCCAAACCAATAAAATATAAATACAGGAGTATACCCCTTGTCAATTATCTTTTCTTGTGTCGTTTGCACATCATACCAGTCTTCATCCCAGTCTTTTGTTATCCATATGCTCACTGCATTTACATTAGCTGATTTTTTAGATAAAACTTCTGTTATATTTACATTTATTTTCCTGGGTTCTTCATCTTTGAAAGTATATAAACTTTCATATTTACTCACATCATACCCACCTGCACTAATAAGCATATCAGCAGATAAGGACAGTGTGAAAACAACCAGGAAACTAAATATTTTATTCATAGTCTAAAAAGAGTACTAATTGGCTTTGCGGCTCTATTGAGTGTATTACAAGTTCATACCTGTCAAATGAAACCTGTTCCAAATTTGTTTTTATTCCCATAATTTCACTTTGAATACTTACTATTTTTATATTCGGATCTACAAAAAGCATATAGTGCATATCCTTTATAGTTTCCCGGTTATAATTGTCTATTGTCAAAATAATTTTCTTCGTTGTTTGGATACTGCTTAAAGATAAGTTCATACTTTGCCTGACTCTTTTTTGCAGCATCTCTCCGTTCATCGGTCTCATCTCTTCTTGTGTGTTTACATATTTAAAAAAATTATCTAAAATATTTATATTCGTTGAAAAGCTCATTAGGTGAGAGTGTGCACTCATGGTATAAATCCCATTTAGGCTTGTTAAAAGATTTGCTTCATTTTTCATTTGAGTGAGTATCTGAGATGCATTCCAGTCTAAATTAATAAGATAGGAATAATCATCTGTACCATGCCGAGGGATTATCATAATATTATCTTTCATATATGGCAACAATCTATTTTCTGCCTCTGTTAGTATATATTCATAACCGGCCTCTTTCAACAGTTGAATCATTTTCTCATCTATCTCTTCTCTTGGTGGTCTAAATCCTACAATAGGCTTCTTCGTCAAAGAATATAATAATTTTTTGGAGCCTATAGTCTCTCGTTTATAAACACTGTCACCCTCGCCTACGATCTTTTTGTGTGTATAACTATGAGAACCTATTTCCATTAATTCACTTTTTGCCACCTTAGCCATTAATTCCGGATATTTTTGTGCTAAACTGGCTACACAAAATGCAGTAACCGGAAAATCATTTTTTATTGATATATTATAAAACTGTTCTAAATTTTCAAACTTATACTCCGTATCTTCGGAAACAAAAATACTGTTTTTTGCATCTATATAAGGAAACGGAACTGTAATAACATCCTTGTCTAAATACTCCAGCATACCCTTAAATAACTTTTTGTATAGTTTTTGGCTGCTTCCCATAAATACATAACTCGGAAAGCTGAAATATACCCACTTCCCTTTTTCTTTGTAACCATGCCAAATCAATCCACTTTGTTCTTTGGTCAGTTGGGTATCTTCATCTAGCATTGAATAGTTATTTTGCGCCCAAGTCGTTAGATAGGCATCAGCTACAAGATTTTTACTGTTAAACACAGGCAGAGGGTCATAAACAATCATATCCAGTCCAACACCACCTTTAATATATTTGGAAATTGGTGATAAGATTTTCATAGTTAAATGACTGCTGTCAGTAGTTGCATTTTCATCATATTTAATACTCTGAATCTTGCTGTCAAGTGCTAACCCCGCAATTTTCTTGACTAAATTTGTCTCTTGATACCGCAGAGAACTGTCCAAAAAACCACTTGTATAGTTAAAAATAATTTTTCCGCCATTTGTTACAAAAGTTGTTATCTCTCGTATCTCATCCTGATTTAAGGCCATTGCATCAAAAACGACAAGTTTGGAAGTATCAGGAAGCTCTTTTAATTTCTTTGTTGCTATGTTTTCAGAAGAATACCCGTACTCAGAGGCAAGAGTTTTAAAGTATTCTAATCTTTGTTGATACTCTTCATAATTCATTTGATATCTGTCATACATATTTTTCAAGGAATCTGATTCCAGGAAATAGAGTTTTTTGGTATTAAAACCATTACTTAAAAAACTATTTGAATAATAGTTTTGAATTAGGTAAAGACTGGAATATGCTAAGACCATCACTAAAAGAAGTAACGTTACTAAAAGTTTTAATCCATAAAAATCATTCACTTTGGTATTCATCTGCAGTATCTTTTGCATAATTTTAATTTTTTGTAAAGAACAATAACTCGCCATGTTCTTTTTCCCTTGCATCTTCGTATGTTAAATCGTCAATGTTTTTTTTTCTTTCTCTGGCTTTATATAAAAAATATGCTATCACCCCGAATACCATGGTCAACAATGTAATCGCTAAAATTAAAAATGATAAAAATGATAATAAATTCATCCTATTCTTCCTTTTCTTGTAAGTTTTCCCCAACCCATTTCAATATTAAACCACTCTTCAATTGTAGCAAATATTTTCGCAATATTAATGACTGTAATAAAAACAAGTCTGTATATCGTTGAGTATGCTGCCAAAGACAGGTTTTCTTTTGTAAGCAATAAACAGTAGATTGCACCTGCAACATCAAGCACAGTAAACATTATCCACCAAAAAAGCAACAGTTGACTTGCTCCGGTTGAGAGTGCAAGATAAATCATAAATAAATCGCCCCATACTTGCATAAAAGGCCAGAATACTGACTCAAAAAGCATGTACCACATTACAAATGAGATGGAAAAGTTTTTTTTAGGATGCCACAAATAATGTTTTTTCTTTTTTATTGCCTGCAAAATCCCTCTTGTCCAACGATAACGTTGCTTTAATAAATCCAATAAATTTTCTGGTGCCTCAGTATGGGCCATTGCATCCGGTTCAAAATCAACTTTATATCCCTTTGCTAAAAGGGATAGAGTCAAATCACAATCCTCAGCAAAGGTATCATGAGCGTAGTAGCCGACCTGTTGTATTGCCTCTTTTCGAAACATACCTAATGGCCCTGGAATAATATTTACAAGTTTTAAGAAAGCTTGTCCGTTTTTAACCATGTTCAGACCTTGAATATACTCTAAAGATTGTAATTTTGTCAAAAGTGAATTTGTATTTACAACACTGACACTGCCGGCAACCGCTGCAATCTGGGGATCACTGAAATGTTGTACCAAAAGTTCAATCGCAGAAGGATCTAATTTTGAATCTGCATCAACACAGCAGATCAAACTTCCTCTTGCCTTTTCTATACCAAAGTTTAAAGCACGTGACTTTCCGCCATTGGGTTTTGAAAAAACCTTCAGACGTCTTAATCCATCATCAAATTCAAAAACCTTTGCAAGAGCATAGGTTCTGTCTTTGCTTCCATCATCTATCACTAAAATTTCTATATTTTCATATGTTTGATTCAGAATACTTTTTAAGGAATGTACAATAACCTCTTGCTCGTTATAACAGGGAACAATTACAGAAACTGCTTGCGAAGCATGCATTGTTTCATCTTCGTCTGCACTTCTGCGAATTGTTTGTAAAATTGAAAAAAACATAAGCAAGAGATAACGAATAATAATAATCAAAGTAAAAACAAAAATAAGAATGACACCAAAACGTATAAAAACATTTGATGTCCTGATGTAAATCTGCTGTAAACTCTCAACACTATAGTAAGTCAGTATTAAAGCACCCAGCATAAACAAAATAAAAAGAATTTTCTGAATAATCTTCATTACCATGAGTATCCTAGATTAGCTTTACATTCTGTAAATTCATAGGTTGTATTTGCAGCACTTCTTAGACTATTATTATATAAACAGCCAACAATATAGGAGAGGTTCTCCACAGGATTTCCAAATAACCAAACACCATATTTATACGGTATGGAATTACCACTCATGGAAGTTCCTGCACCCATACTGCCTCTTATACCTAGATACTTGGAAAATCTATATTCCGGATCAATCCGAATCATTGTAATATCATCAAAAACAGGCGAGTAAAAATCATTTTGCTGTTTTGTATGCGCAGTATAATAACCATCTATATAGAGTCGATATCTCAATTTTTGTGTTAAAAATTTTCCAGTAAGAAAATTCCATTCAAACTGCGCTGTAACAGCTAAATCTCCGTTACTGTAATTATCCGCTGCCAGACCGGCCCATAAACTGGTGTTATTATCCATTGCCAAATAGTCTTCAAGACTAAAATGGTCTGAAAAAATCTGTTTTTCATAGGCTGAAAGAAAATATGTATAAAAGAGTGCATTTTGTCGTGTATACTGCAAAATATACTCATGCTTTTTATATTTATTTTTATACTCCACCAAAGGAACAAACTCTGAAAAATCATCATATATATTCATGCCTAAACGAATTTTAAAATGTTTATACAGTGCGGAAATTCCAAAACGTTTGCCGTTGTACTTATTTCTTCCCTCTTGTTCGATAGAGAACAGACCGCCATCCACACCTAAACCAAAATTATTTTTAAAAAAATATCTTTCATAAAACAGATCAACAGATTGAAATTTCACCTTCTCACTATCTGAAAAAGAGAACCACTCTGCTCTTGCAATATTTTGTGAACCTGGACTAAAAGAGGGATCAATAAGAGTCTTTAGCAAGATGTCTTTCGTTTGTGATTTTGCAATAATGTCATTAAAAGTATATTGTCTGGGTTTAAAATGTTTACGAAGTCCTGGAGCCAGAATTATATCTTTGTGATGTGTTGCAGATTCAGCAATAGTTTTTACATTTGTTTGTGTTGATACCAAAGAAGTTGTATCTACTTTTTTTTTTACATCCTTAGTGCTGACAAATGGCACTTTTTGAAGATTTTCAATCTCTTTTATATTCTCTTTTATGAAAGGATTTAAAATATACGCTTTCTTGTACTTCGCTTTCTTCCATGTCTCTTTGATAATTTTACATTCTGTTTGTGACGGATCACATACAATTTTTAATGTTTTATATCCCTTGTCTGTCTTTTTATTTGTTGTATACTGCTGAAAAAACCGTATCTGATACGTATTGTTGCTATCAGCTATATTTTTATATACAGGGTCATAAACCCCTACCGAAATAAAATTGACATTTGAAAATATTGCCTGCTTTTTATATGCCCATTTTGTGCTTTTTGTAAATTTTTTTGTATAATTTTTAGAATACTTTTCATAGTTCAAAGATTCCCAGTCTTTTTTCCAAGATTGTAAAAATTCATTTAACTCTGGAGTTATTTTTTTATATGAATTTTTTTCAAGTTCTTTAAACAGTTTTTTTGCTTTTTTGTATTTTTTATTTCGCATCAAATTATATGCATAGTGGTATTTCACCTCATCCGAGTTGACGCTCCATCGCATTAAGGCAAACTCTCCCTCGGCTTTACCATATTCACCCGCATTTTCAAGAGCAAATGCATATCTGTACCGTGCTTTATGATTCTGAGGATTTGTCTGCAAATAGTTTTCATAATACATTAAGGCAGCTTTGTAGTGTCCGTTAAAGTAAAGTGAATCAGCTATTTCCAGCTGCTTTGAACCAAGTGAATCAAAATACATACCAATAGTCGCACCACTGTTACTTGTAGTAAAACGTGGAGAAATTTTGAGTATTGCAGCCTTTAGCTTCAGTGCTTCAAGATTCTCTGGTTCCCTGCTTAACAGTCTGTCAAGTACATCTAGTGCCTCTTTTGAAAAACCACTCCAGTAGTAATTTTGAGCAAGTAAAATCGTACTTTTTGCATTGTCTTTTTTTGCACTGTAAAATTCTAAATACCCAAAACCCTGATAATATTCTTTGTTTTCTATCAGTAAAAGTGCCAAGTTTTTTGTTGCTTCTAAATCAATCGGATTTGTATCAACATAAATCTTTAAATATTTAATAGCCTGTTTTCTATTTTTTGTCAGTGCATAAAGCTCTGCCAGGCGTTTGATATCACTGGATTTGTGCATGTTTTTTACCTTAGCCTTATAAAGTAAAATAAGTGCCTTATAGTTGTGGTTTAACTCTATCAATGCTTCTTTAACATCTTTTTGGCCAGGTTTTTCTTTTGAAAGTTCCAAAAACAGTTTTTTTGCTGCCTTATTCTCTTTTGCCCACATTAAGAGAAAAGCCTTTGCTTTTCTTGCCTCATAAAGTGTTTTAGGATTTCGTGAGTACTTGATAACCTCAGTAAGTGCTGTTTTCCCTTTTTTGAATTTATGTTCCCAAGAGTAAATTTTTCCTCTCATCAGTTTTGCTTCCAAATTATTACGTAGAAAATCATTTTCAAGAATTTTCAGTGCCTTGTCATTTTCATTGTTCCATGTACGATACTTTGCTTCTAAAAGTAAAGAGTTCTCTGAAGCCCTTTTATTATTATATTTTTCCAGTACATCAAATGTTTCTTCTATATTTCCTTCCGCATACAATGCTATAATATAATTCTCAAGAGAAACATCATTTTCATTCTCTTCAAACTCTTTTTTTCGTTTCAGCAAATAACTGCTCTTAAGTGTAACAAGCTTTTTTTTCAATCGAATCAAATCTTTATTTCTTGGATATTTGTTATACAAAGAGTTATAAAGTTCTTGTGCATTTGCAAGGCGACCCAGGTAGATATTACTCTCGATAAGCTTAAGAGCATAGTTTAAATCATAGCTAGAGGCATACAACTGTTGGTAAAAACGTATTGCACAAGTGTATTTACCTGTGTAAAAACATATATCAGCACGAATTTTTGCTTCATCAATATTTTTTTTTGATTCTAATCTCTCTAATGCTTTTTTGCTCTTTTTATACTGCTCACTCCAAAGATATATATATGCAGCTTTCACATGAAAGGAATCATTAAGTAAATGCTTGCTGTTAAGGTAAGCTTCATAAAGTCGTGTATAGGCTTTATAATTTTTCGCATCATAAAAATCTTGCAGTTTTTGTTCTACTGGTTTTTGTTTTACTGAACCTTCTGGAGACAACTCACGTAAAACTTCACGAGCCTCCATCTTTTTAATAACAAATGCTTTTAAATAATTTGCCATGTCATTCTGAGCATCTTGCGCCAATACTTCATCAAGAAGCTCTAATGCCTTTAAATTATTTCCTTTTTTTTGATAATACTTTGCAAGCAGTATTCTCTCTTTAATAACACCAGAATTATCTTGTATAATATTCTCTAATGTAGCTATATCCAGTTCTATTGCTTGCAGAGAAGAAGAGAAAAGAAATTGCAAGAGGCATAATATGAGAAAAAACTTTATCATTTAAAACACTCTTCAATTTTTGTCTGTTTCGTAGGCTCCCAGATAGATTCCAATTCAAGATTTTCATATTTTTTTTCTATGTGTTTCACATCTTTTGGCATTGTAGAGAGTGCCAAATAGTAAAGCTTATCATCTGTTTGATAGATATAATCATGTTTACGGCTGATTTTATCTATCTTTTCTCTCTTCGGGGCTGTTTTAAAAAGAAAAAGTGTAAAGAAAATGGATTTATCAAGACACTCTAAAGCTAATGTTTTTAGCTCTGCCAAACTCTCCATAATATTTTTATATTTTGTTAAAGTTAGTAACTCATTAGAGTAAAACGGTACTTTTGCTGCCTTTTGCAATGCTAAAATCAAGATGTCTAAAGAAAAGTTATTGGAAAAAAGCTCATCGCATCCACAATGATAGGCTTCCTGTATATCCTCTGCCCGTACAAAATCTTGATCAAGTATGGCAATAATCGGTGAATCTTTCAATTGCGTTTTTATAGATGTCACTGTTTCTAAATTAGCTCTTGTTCGTTTCATCATCACTATCACAAGATCGGGACGTATGAAAATTTCCTGGAGCATTGTTTGAAGAGAGTCAGCATGCTTAATGATGAATTTTTCTCTGTTAAAAATATATTCGCACACTTTACTTAAGCTATCATCTGTTTGATCTAGCTGTGCGATAAGAATAGTTTTTGTTCTCTCTGTTGCTTCTTCATGGGATTCTTTATAATAGTGCAGTAAAAAAGTTTCATTCTTGATTCCAAAAATCATATATGGATGTTCTTTGTTATGCAGAATATCTTTAATGTTTATAATTCTTTCATTTTTTTCATTCGCAGAAATTGAAATAACAACATCACTGAACTCGTCTGCCACATGCTGTACATATTCATAATTTTCATGTTTGTTATTGGTTAAAAAAAAGATTTTCTTATCATATTCTGATACAAGTTTGATAAGTGCTTTATAAATATTATCAATTTCATAACGGTCTTGAAATTCAAAATACTCTTCAAAACGATGAATGATGATAATCTTTTCTTCAGAAGTAGCAATGAGATGCTCTAATTCTTTATGAAAAAAAGAAAACCCATAACGTTGCTTCAAGGTGTGCCAATCCTCTTTGAGATAGTAGGGTGTAAATATTTTTTGAATATCTTCAAATTGTATGAATTGTTTTTCCAAAGAGTTCATTCTGCGCTGAAACAGAAAACTCTCTTGAGAGGTAAAAAGCAATGCTTTTTCCTTAAAAAAGGAGTTTACCAAATATGTCACAAAAGTCATTTTTCCTATTTTTGCACTACTGTCAATAATATAGCTAGTAGCATCAAATATTTTTAAAAAACTTTCCTGGTCTTTATGCTTCGTTATTTCAATCACTTATAATATCCTATTGTACTTCAACATGAAAAAATTAGATTTACCCTGTTAACATAATAACATAAAAACAATTTTTTTTAACTGTCACTATTAAATATGTCTCGAGTATAAACCTTTTCTTCCACATCTTTGAGGCTGGCATCCATTCTGTTGGCAACGATTGTGTCGCTTAACTCTTTAAACTTTTGAAGATTATTTATGACCAAAGAATTAAAAAACCGAGCTTCTTTCATCACTGGTTCGTATATAATGACTTCAACCCCTTTGGCTTTTAGACGTTTCATAATTCCCTGTATTGCAGAACTTCGAAAATTATCAGAGCCAGACTTCATCACTAGTCTGTAAATCCCTACACATTTAGGATTTTTCCTTAAAATAGACTCTGTAATAAAATCTTTTCTGGTAGCATTTGCATTCACTATGGCCTGTATAATATTACAAGGTACATTTTTGTAGTTTGCCAATAACTGTTTTGTATCTTTTGGCAAACAGTATCCACCGTATCCAAAACTGGGATTATTGTAGTGCATTCCTATTCTGGGATCCAGTCCGATTCCCTTTATAATCTGCTCTGTATCCAAACCATAAGACTCGGCATAAGAGTCAAGCTCATTAAAATAGGCGACTCTCATTGCCAGATAGGTATTGGCAAACAGTTTAATTGCTTCTGCCTCTGTTGAATCTGTAAACAATATCTCTATATCTTTTTTCAAAGCTCCCTGTGCCAGTAGATTTGCAAAAATCCTAGCCCGTTCACTCTTTTCTCCGACAATAATCCGGCTTGGATACAGGTTGTCATATAGAGCTTTCCCTTCCCTTAGAAATTCTGGTGAAAAAAACACATTGTCTGTTTGAAATTTTTTTCTTAACTTTTCGGTATAACCGACAGGTACAGTAGATTTTATAACAACGACAGCCTCACTGTTTATGCTAAGAATATCCTTCATAACATGTTCTATACTATCGGTATTAAAGTAATTTGTTTTAGTGTCATAATCTGTCGGGGTTGCAATAATAATATAATCAGCATTTTTATAGGCCTCTTCTTTATCAAGAGTTGCTCTAAAATTTAAATCTTCTCTTGCAAGATACTCTTGAATCTCCTTATCTTCAATAGGAGAAATTCTTTTTTGCAGCATTTGTACTTTTTTGGAAACTATATCTAATGCTACTACCTCATTGTTTTGTGCCAGTAAAACACCGTTAGAGAGCCCGACATATCCTGTTCCGGCGATAGCAATTTTCATAATGTTGTTCCTTTTTATAGAGTACGTTAACAGAACTTGATAAATATGGGTTATAATACCATAATTTATTTTGTAACAAAAATTTATTTTATAATAAAGGTTAAATGCTTAAATATGGCTACTATTGAACCCAATCAAATGCGCCGTGCGCATAGAGTAACAGTACCACTTACCATTGTTATAAATAAAAAAGCGTACAAAACAAAAGACTGGTCTATGACCGGTGCAGGCATCGAAGGATTTGCACCTGACATGGAGATTGGCGAAACAATTGATGCTTCTATTGTCCTTGCAATGAAGAATGCAAAACTTGAAATTCCTGTAAAATTAAAACTCAAAGTAAAGGGGAAAGAGTCAAGTGGTTTTGAGTTTATAGAGTTAAGCGAGCAGAACAAAGGTGTTTTACGTAAATTTTTAGAACTTTCCATAGAGGGAAGACTGGATCAAACCGATGCTTTGCTCAGTATCTATCATGAGCCTATCATAGACACTCCTATCACCGAATCAATTGTACTCAGTGATGCCGAAGAAAGTACTTTAAAACAAGCTTTTCAAAAAAGAGCCAAACTTTACATACAGTTGGGTATTGCTTTTTTTATTCTTATCCTGCTGACGATTTACTATAACACATCTTATGTATATCGTTCTATAGGAACCGTTACAGGTAATTTTGTGAAGGTCTCTCCTGCCATAAGCGGAAAACTGAAATATATCAATGTTCATGTGGGAGAAATAGTGCATCCAAAAGATTTACTCTTTGAACTGGATGATAAAATGATTTTAAATCAACTCGACATTATAGAAGAAAAGATTGCTGACACCAAATCTCTATCAGGTTCAAAAACAACTTCAACCACCATTGTGTCACCTAACAAACAACTTGTGCATTTACTTAAAAAGCAACTTGACAAAGAGTATAAAAACTATTTGAATGCACAAATGCTATACCGTGACAGACTTATCACCTACTCCGACTTTCAGGTAATTGCAACACGATATGAAAACACTCAGATAAAATACTATCAGGCTAAAAAATCTTCTGCAAAAAAAACAGTAACACAATCAACAAATACAAATATATTCAGCTTCCTCACAGAGCTTAAACTACGCCGCGAAGAACTTATAAACAAACTGAACTATTTACATGTATTTAGTGAAGTTCGAGGTCGTATTTATGCTATTAAAAGTAAAATAGGCAACTTTGTAAACTCAAGTGACAATGTTATGGTTATAGAAACTCCCACCGACTCTTTTGTTGTGTGTAAAGTAAATCAGGCAGAAGCATTAGGTATTCACAAAAATATGGAAGTTAAAATTTATGCACCAAGTACCAATACAACGTATGATGCCTATGTCCAAACAGTCGGAAATCTGGCACTAAACATAGAGTCAGAGATAACAAGTGAGGTGAGTCTGAAAGAAGTGACTGTAAAAATTATGTTCAAAAACACAAAAGTCAGACTCCCATTAAATGAGAGGGTTAAAGTTTGGTTTTACAGACCTCTCTTTTAAAATATTATGGCACTTTCCGGAAAAAGATATGGCAGAAAAGATGCACTTAAAACTCTTATAGAACCATTCATGGTTTTTTTCTTTATCGCATCCTTGCTTTTATATACCATCTCACCTTATTTTTACTATATAAAAAATGAAGTATTTATTGTACTGGGGGCATTTGCCCTGTGGCGATATGGCTGGTTAATACTTAACTTTCTTCGTGCTCTTATTTATGCAAAAATAGCTTATCCCAAACTCAAAAAAAAGATTGCACGCCTTGAAAGTAAAGACAGGTATCCAGATCATATCTATTTTTCCATACCCTCTTATAAAGAAGAAAACTGGGTAAGTGTTGAGACTTTCAGATCTATTATGAATGAACTCGCTGACATTCCTTCAAGTGCCACTGTGATAGTCTCAACTTCAGGGGATCCACATGAAGATTCCATCATCTACCAAACATGTAAATCTCATCCTGCTTTTGAGAAAGTCGAGCTTGTTTTTCAACACCAAAAAGAGGGAAAAAGAATAGCCATGGGACACTCCCTCCGTGCTATTGCCAGAAGATATCATAAAAAATCTTCGGATTACAACAGTGTGACTCTTTTTATGGATGGCGACAGTTATCTTGAAAAAGGATTTTTAAGAAAAATACTTCCCCATTTTGCGATTGAAAAAAAGTTAGGTGCGCTTACAACAAACGAAGTTGCCTATATCCGCACTAATTCCAATTTATATAAAGATTGGTTTAACTTAAAGTTTGGACAGCGTCATATTCTTTTTCAGTCCCATTCTCTATCAAAGAAAGTTTTAACACTTACTGGAAGATTTTCAGCATACCGAACAGATATTGTCATTCAAGACAAGTTTATAAAACGTTTAGAAAATGATGTAATTACTACAGTACTGAGTGGAAAATTTAGATTTTTAATGGGAGATGATAAAACTACATGGTTTAACCTTTTAGAAGCAGGCTGGGATATGCGCTATATCCCGGATGCCTTATGTTATTCACTGGAGAGCAGAGATGCAAATTTCTTTGAGCTTAGCCGTTCTCTTCCATACAGATGGTATGGAAACACCTTGAGAAATTCAGACAGAGCACTTGCGTTAGGTCCAAAACGTATTAAAAGTTTTTTTATCTGGTGGGCCATTTTAGATCAAAGAATATCAATGTGGACGTCACTTGTAGGAATTACAGGTTCGATTATTTTGGGTGTTACTATTAGTTACCTTTACTTTTTCTTTTACATTGTCTGGATTTTATATGTGCGTATTTTTCACATGAGTATTATCGCATATAATGGTCATCCTGTTTCGGTACGGACAATTCCTTTAATGCTTTACAGCCAATGGATCGGTTCTTTGGTAAAAATAAAAGCACTTTTTCACATCTCCGATCAAAGCTGGTCTAAAGGAAAAGAAACACAAAAAAACAATGCAAGTATTGCAAAAGTAGACCATCCACTTTTTGACTTCATGCCAAAATACCTGATGACACTCTCTTATGCACTTTTTTTGTTTTTGTTACTCCTCACATACAAAGCAATTGCTTTACCCGATTTTGATGTATTAAAAAATGAACCGCCTGTTCATCAAAAGAGTCTTGTCTATTATGCAAAAGATTATGGCGTAGTTGCAGATGACGGGATTGATGATGCTCGTGCACTCAACCGGTTGATTCAAAAGGTTCCTGACGAAAGTATCATCTATCTTCCAGAAGGTGCTTTGGATCTTATGTCTCCTGTTATTATTCATCGTTCAAATCTCAGTATTGAAGGAGTTTCTGAACAAAAAACACATTTTTATTCTCATCTTCAAACAAAAGATATTGCAGCCATCAGAGTTGAAGGTAAAATCCTCAACAGAATCGGTTTTTTAACACGGGATACTAAATATGCGGACAGTGTCATCACAGCACATTTTACTAATAAAAAAATACCTTACTGGATTAAAATAACACAGCCCAATGATACTCATTTTTTAAATAGCTTACACTCTAAAGTATGGAATAAAAAATACCCTTATCTAAGACAGGAAATTACATCCATAAATTCCGTACATAACAAGATCGTTTTTCTCAACAATGCATTAAGCACACCTTTCCAAGCAAATAAAGCACAAATATATGCACTAAAAATGATTGAAAATATAAAACTGAAAAATTTCAGTATCTCTCAAATAGTTCCAGGAAAAAATATACAGAGCGTTTCTGCAGTTTATAAAAATATGTTTCCTGAATATCAAGTAAATTTAATTGATTTTATGTATGTTGCCCACTCATATGTAGAGAATATCTCTCTCATAAATGCAGGACGGCATCCTCTTTCTTTTGAAAATGTTTTTGAATCTACCGCTCAAAATCTCTATATTAATGGAGCCTGGAACAAGGGGAAAAAAGGAAACGGTTATGTGAAGTTTTCACGAACATTCAGTTCCAGACTGCAAAATGCAACTATTAAAGGGGTCCGCCACTTAACCATACAATGGTCAAGTGCAAATAATATTTTCAGTGACTTAAAAATGTATGTGGATATCAATCTTCACGGAGGATATACCCATAACAACAGTATAAAAAACATTCGCTTCTTTATTCCTAAGACGCATAAATGGAAAGGTATAGTACATACACCTGATGATGCCCGATGGGCTCCTCCTGATGGTCCGAACAACTTAATCTCTGATATACAATATTTCTTCTAAAGACCGGGAATGAACCAGATAGAGCAGTTTAACAATATTTTTATAAATATTTATACGTTCTTTTTGCACATTGAAATAAAGATTTAAGTATTGACGAATGGCCTTTTGTTTTGTTTTATAATTAATCTTTGTATAAGAAGAAAAACCAGACTCTAAAATCACATTCAACTCATCAACATACCTCTTGATATCCATCATCTCTTCTTGTGAAAAATGTATTTTGTTTTGTCCGTCTTTTATATTTTGCAACAACTCTTCCAATAAATCTTTTTCTTTGCTGAATGTATAGTGTGCTTTTTGGCTCCGTAAACTGTTTTCTATTTTTTGCAGTCTATTTTTTTCAACACTATTATCATAAAGAGGGATTTTAGCATCAACTCCAAATAGTGTCTGCTTTTGCGAAGCATACAGTTTCCTCTCTCCCACGTAAAAGTTCACCTTCAATCTATCTGCCCACTCATTTGTAAAAGAACTACTCTTTTGCTGAAGAATATTTGTCTCTTTAATATCCAGGCTGTTACGCATCAACATTGCCAAAAGTTTATCTGAATCTACAAATTCTGCTTTTTCTATGTTGTTGAGCAAAAACCATACATTTGCTGGTATTTTCAGCAATATTTTTTGATTATATACATAAAGAGTATTTTGTATTTTTCTCAATACTAACTGATACTTTCTATACTCATATTTTGTTATATAGCCTAGTTCTACTTTTTTTCTTGCATCATTTAAAAAATTTTCAACAAACCTTAAATTTAATAATAGATTTGACACAACCACACTGTTTCTATATTTATCTATCTTTGAAAATTCCTTATCCTGATGAAGGGAGTAGATAGTTTTAATCATCTGAAATACTTTTAATTTGCCTGCAACCGTTTGCTTTGTTTTTCTCTTTTTTTGTTCAAAATACCCCTCTTTAAACAAATCATACTCTAAACGTGTATCATAAGCCACATCACTGTTACGTGTGTCATAGGCTGTATTAAACTTAAGATAAAGTCCATTAAAATAATTATTGCCAGCCTTATTATTATAAGTAGCAATACTGTTCTCTAAAAGATCTTC